>NZ_JBXWRZ010000002.1:0-212525 GCF_059613165.1 Ruegeria sp. BHSB172 | reverse complement strand
ACCGCATGGCCTCGGCCGTGGTGGGCTTCATGCGCCCTTCGGCATCGACGAACCCATAGGCTGCTATGACGACCTCGAACATGGCCGAGATGCACCCGATTCGGTGGTCGCGCCTGACTGATACGCGCCTGACCAAGCCGGCGCGCAGTTGCATGTGCTGTCCACCTTCGAGCACCGCTCGTTCGAGCTGGCCGACAACGGCATCATCTTCAAGCCGCAGACCGACCCGGCGATCCTGAACTACATCGCCAACTACATCATCCAGACCGGCGCGGTGAACGAGGACTTCGTCAAGAACCACGTCAACATCACCAAGACCGCCACCGACATCGGCTACGGCCTGCGCGAGACCAACCAGCTGCAACAGGCCGCCGCGCATCCGGACTCGGGCAAGCTGGAGCCGATCGCGTTCGAGGAATATTCTGCCTCGGTCGCGGATTACACGCTGGAATACGTGTCCGAGCTGTCGGGCGTGCCGGCGAGCCAGCTCGAGCGACTGGCCAAGGAATATGCCGATCCGAACCGCAAGATCGCCGAGACCAATTGGAACATCCCCGCAGGCACCATCCCGGCCAAGCTGGGTTTCCACGCGGTTCTGCAGCACCGCAAACTGAAGGATGGCGACCTGAACGTCTATTGGGTGCCGTGCAACAACAACATGCAGGCCGCGCCCAACATGAACGAAGAGGGCTATCCCGGCTATCGCAACCCCGACAACTTCATCGTCGTGTCGGACCCGTACCCGACCGTCACCGCGGTTTCGGCCGACCTGATCCTGCCCACCGCCATGTGGGTCGAGAAGGAGGGCGCCTATGGCAACGCCGAACGCCGCACCCAGTTCTGGCGTAAGCAGGTCAAGGCCCCCGGGCGATGCCAAGTCGGACCTGTGGCAGCAGATGGAGTTCTCGAAACGCTTCACCGTCGAGGAGGTCTGGGACGAAGAACTGCTTGCCAAGATGCCCGAGCATCGCGGCAAGACCCTGTTCGAGGTGCTGTTCGCCAACGGTAAGGTCGACAAATATCCGGTGTCGGAGACCGCTGAAGGGGTCCACAACGACGAACCCGAGCATTTCGGGTTCTAAGTCCAGAAGGGCCTGTTCGAGGAATATCCCAACTTTGGCCGCGGCAAGGCGCATGACCTTGCACCGTTCGAAACCTATCATCAGGCGCGCGGGCTGCGCTGGCCGGTCGTGGACGGGAAAGAGACGCTCTTTCGCTTCCGCGAAGGCTATGACCCGTATGTGCCCGAAGGCGCCGAGGTGAAATTCTATCGCCACAAGGACGGCAAGGCCAAGATCATCTTTGCGCCCTACAAGCCGGCGGCCGAGGAGCCGGACGAGGAATACGATCTGTGGCTGTGCACCGGCCGGGTGCTGGAGCACTGGCATTCCGGGGCGATGACCCGCCGCGTGCCCGAGTTGCACCGCGCCTTCCCCGCCGCTGTGGTGTTCATGCACCCCGAGGACGCCAAGGAACGCGGCGTGCGCCGCGGGCAAGAGATCGTGCTGTCTACCCGCCGCGGCAAAGTGATCAGCCGCGTCGAGATCCGCGGGCGCAACAAAGTGCCGCGTGGCCTCGTGCTCATGCCGTGGTTCGACGAGGGCCAGCTGACCAACAAGCTGACACTGGATGCGACCTGTCCGCTGTCCAAAGAGACGGACTTCAAGAAATGCGCCTGCAAGGTTGAGCGGGCGTAAGGGCAGGGGTCGCAAAGGTCGGGTGTGATGTCTTTGGTCGGCAAACCTCTTTCGCCGCAACGGCGCCGGTTCCTGCAGGATTCGGCGTGCGCGGCGGGTGGCTGTCTGGTCGCCGGGTCGTTGCTGGCCTTTCTGGCCCGCGACGCCCGCGCCCTGCCGGCCGAGGCCCTGCGGCCGCCGGGGGCGTTGCCCGAAGATGGCTTTCTGGACGCCTGCATCCGCTGCGGGCTGTGCGTCCGCGACTGTCCCTGTGAAACGCTGAAGCTGGCCGAGTTGGGTCTCGATGCGGTGGCGACCGGCACGCCGTACTTCATCGCTCGCGATGCGCCCTGCGAGATGTGCGAAGACATCCCCTGTGTCGCGGCCTGCCTGGACCGGGCGCGGACAACCTTGCCGCACCGGGCGGGTACGAACCGGGTTACAACCTTCCAGGGGCAGGCCAATGACAGCGCGCGCGCATATGCCCGTCGGGCACGAGGCCCGCGAGGTCAAAGGATGGGTCGGCGCGCATCGGTTCCTGCTGCTGCGGCGCTTCAGTTAGGTTTTCTTTCTGGCGCTGTTCCTGCTGGGGCCGTGGTTCGGCATCTGGATCGTCAAGGGCACGCTGGCCGGATCGCTGACGCTGGACCTGCTGCCGCTGACCGATCCGTTCATCCTGCTGCAGGAGCTGGTGGCTGGCCACTGGCGCTGATCCGCGGGCTGATCGTTCTGGTGCCCTGTGCGCTGATTGGCGGGCGGGTCTGTTGTTCGTGGGTGTGCCCGATCAAACCTGTTACGGACGCCCCGCATTGGCTGCACCTTCGGCTGGACCTGCCCAAGGGCTGGCAGCCCAAACGCAGCACCCGGCTGTGGATATTGGCGACCGTCTTGATCGTGTCGGCCCTGACCGGCGTAATCGCATGGGAACTGGTGAACCCCATCACCATGCTGCACCGCGGGCTGGTCTTTGGCATGGGTTTTGTCTGGGCGATGGTCGTGGCGATCTGTGTCTTTGACCTGTTCGTGGCCCGGCATGGCTGGTGTGGCCATATCTGCCCGGTCGGGGCCTTCTAAGGCCTGATCGGCGCCAAAAGCCTGCTGCGGGTCAGCGCCACCAATCGCGCCGCCTGTGACGACTGCATGGACTGCTATGCTGTTTGCCCGGAAAACTAGGTGATTTCGCCCGCGCTGAAGGGCAAGCCGGAATCCAGCCCGCTGATCCTGTCGCCCGATTGCACAACATGCGGCCGCTGCATCGATGTGTGCTCGGTCGATGTCTTCAAACTTACCCACCGGTTCGATGACGCCGACGTCGCGCCACCCGATCCAGCCGCCGCGCCTCAGGCGCGTGCCGCCAGACCTGTATAAGGGAGTGCCAAGATGAGAAAATCGATAGCGACAGGCGCAATGGCCCTGATCCCAATGCTTATTGTGGGTGGGCTTGCCTTTGCGCAATCCGCCTAGGTGTCGACCTCGCGCGGTGCGGATGTGGATGAGCCCGTCATCCTGGACGAGGTCCACCGCAACGTCGAGGGCCGCATGCAGCGCAACTATCGCCAGCAGCCGCCGTTGATCCCGCACAAGATCGACCAGTACCAGATCGACATCCGCACCAATCAATGCCTGTCTTGCCACGACTGGACCAAGGCCGGTGAGCGCAACGCGCCGACCCTGTCGATGATCAACTATCTGGATCGCGAAGGCAACGAGCTCGATCAGATCGCGGGCACTCGGTAATTCTGCAACCAGTGCCACGTCCCGCAGGCGGATGTGCCAGCCCTGGTCGACAACCTGTTCCAGCCCTCGGCCGGAAACCGATCCAGCTTTGGACTGGAGGGAGCACCCGAAATGGCAGACTCACCTGAAAAGCGCGGCTTGATCGGCCGCATCTGGGCGTGGATCTGGACAGCGGCCACTGCGTTCAGCGCAGGCTTTCTGGTCTTGGTGGGCTTTCTGGCCGGCATCCTGTTCTGGGGTGGGTTCCACTGGACCCTCGCGATGACGAATACCGAAGAACTCTGCGTCTCGAGCCACACGATGGAAACCAACCTTGGCGAATACCGGGAAACGATCCACTACAACAACCACTCCGGCGTACGGGTCATCTGTTCCAATTGCCACGTGCCCAAGGAATGGAGCTTTAAGATCGAAGCCAAGATCATGGCAGTGAAAGACGTCTATCACGAGCTGGTCGGCACCATCAGCACGCCCGAGAAATACGAGAATCACCGCCTGCAGATGGCCTCGGCCGTGTGGAAAAAGATGAAGGCCTCGGACAGCCGCGAATGCCGCAACTGTCACAATTTCGAATACATGGACTTCACCATTCAGGAAACGCGCGGCGCCAACGAGCACCAGCGTGCGATCGACGAGAACATGACCTGCATCGACTGCCACCAGGGCATCGCGCACAGCCTGCCGCCGGGTTATCTGTAAGAGTATCAGAAAGTGGTCGCATCGCTGGAGCCGGTGACCGGCACCGAGGTGGCGCAAAGTATCGGCGCGGCCGAGATCCGGTCATTCCTGAACAGCAGAACCGACTAGGAGTGGCACGGCATGCTTGAGATTTTGGGAACGATCGGCGGCAACATCCTGAGCCTGCCCGGCATTCTGGGCCTTGCGCTGGGCATGATGACGCGCAAGCTGTGGCTGGGTACGGTTCTGTGTGCGGCCGTGGGTTTGCTGGAAACCCTGGCCTTTGCCAATTGGCAGTTCAGCAATGTCGAAACGCTGGAGTTGTCGATCGGAGTTCTGGTCGGTTTGCTGGCAGGCACCGTGGGCAGCGCCATCCGGGTCAAGGGCGCCACGGTCTGAGGTTCGGGGCGCGCGCGGGGGCGGCGACCAAGTCTCAGTCCTAGCGCTTCTTGAGGTGCCGGATAATCGCATGGCAAGCAGTCGGGCCAGCCCCGGGGTCATGGTGCCAAGCGGGTCGCGCAAAACGGCCTTGAGGCCCTGCACCGTATCGCGGGCTTCGGCCGGCGTGTCCTGAAATTCGGCCTCGATATCCGCGATCGCCATGTTGCGCAGCTTGGCCACCGGCGCGGTGTCGGTTTCGGCGCTGATCGAATTGGCAACGACCGGAAAAACCAGCGCCACACCAAGATTGACCACCCCAGCGACCAGAGCGGCCACCGGTTTCGACATGGTGGTCGTCAGGGCAAGATAGCCCGCGATGTTCAGCATCACGACGGCCAGCGCCGCCGCCAGCCCCGCGGCTGCGAAAAAGCCCGTACTTTTCGCCAGAACCGTCAGGTTGCGCTGGGCAATCAGGCGTTCGGTTCGCAGAATGATGGACGCGTTTCGTGAAATGCGGCTCATCTGTCACCCTCCTGGCGCGCGGCCTATCATGTAGCGCAGGGCACACACCCCGAGGGCGAACAGGATCGCCTTCTTGTGGGGCAGCGAATCCAGTTCGGTCAGGACGTCATCAAGCTCGCTGGACCATTCGTCCAACGTTTCCGGCAGCTTCTCGGAGAGGTCGCTTTTCGCGGCCTTCGCGTCGGACTCTGACGAGGCCTAGGGGCTGTTGTTTCGACCGTTCTTCGAGCTGGCGTTTCAAATTTTCGACCTGCTTTTCAAGCTCGGCCTTGGTGACCATGGGTCTTTCTTTCTGCCGTCCGAGGGGTGCGTCGCCGTGTCGGTGGAATTTATGACTACGCGACAGTCCCATGTTGAGACATCGGGCAAGCAGCAGCACACCCCGGGCTGAAAATCCGTTTTTCGCAGCGGGAATTATCATCTTGATTTGACAGAGGTGCAACATTTTCGTGATAGCTGCATTTCCGTCTCTTTTCCGCCCGATTCTTCCTTGATAGGTGTGCCCGCGTAAAGGGTGATACGTTAAAAGGTTTGGGCAGGCAGATGAACGCCAAGTATGACAATCGCGCAGCGGTTTTTTGGTCGCAGACGGAAATCGACGGTTTGGAAGCGGCGCCCTTGGCCGATTTGACCGTCGGGTCCGCCTGGTCTTTGATGGGCCGGGTCACCTATCTGCGCGATGTCGGGCATGTGATGTCCGCGCAAGCGGTGGCATCAGCAAGCAGGGCGGCGCAGTCACGGTCGGCTTCGCAGCTGTCCGGGTTTGAACCGTACGCGCCGATTGCCAGGGTTGTGCTGACAAATGGCGCTCAGAGTTTCGAGGCGGAATTGGCGCTTGTCGATGGCGCCAAAGAGCCGGTGTTGTTCTTCGAAAACGGATGCCCCGCCCGTGGTCAGGAATTCTGGGTCAGCGCGGTGAACGCGGTCACCCGGACCGATGCGCACGGCGCGACCCAAGCAAACGTGCTTGCTTTCCCGCCGAATGCGGCAAAGGGCCGGGGGCGGGCTTGCGCGATATAGGTTGCAGTTTTCGGCGCGGATTTCCTTGGTCCGCCGAGACCGGCCGTTCACCCTTTTGGCGGAATTGTTACGCATGCGTGTTGACTCTGCAGGTTCGGCAGATATAAGCGCGGCTCCATTGGTGTTGGTGGCCCCCGCAAGGGGATGCCTGTCATGGGGGAGACCTCAAGAGGACAACGCCCTTCATAGTGGCCCGCTGGGCCTCGACCTAACGAAGGAGATCAGCCGTGACCAAACGCACGTCTGCCAAGTACAAAATCGACCGCCGGATGGGCGAAAACATCTGGGGTCGTCCGAAATCCCCGGTCAACCGCCGCGAATACGGCCCCGGCCAGCACGGCCAGCGCCGCAAGGGCAAGCTGTCGGACTTCGGTCTGCAGCTGCGCGCCAAACAGAAGCTGAAAGGCTACTACGGCGACCTGACCGAAAAACAGTTCCGCCGCATCTACGCCGAAGCCGAGCGTGTGAAGGGCGATACCGGTGAAAACCTGATCGGCCTGCTGGAGCGCCGTCTGGACGCCGTGGTCTATCGCGCCAAGTTCGTGCCGACCGTGTTCGCCGCACGTCAATTCGTGAACCACGGCCACGTCAAGGTGAACGGCAAGCGGGTGAACATCCCCAGCTACCGCGTCAAGGAAGGCGACGTGATCGAGGTCCGCGACAAGTCCAAGCAGCTGGCCGTCGTTCTGGAAGCGGTTGCCCTGGCCGAGCGTGACGTGCCGGATTACCTGGATGTCGACCACTCGAAGATGACCGCGACCTTCGTGCGCACCCCGTCGCTGGGCGACGTGCCGTACCCGGTCATGATGGAACCCAACCTGGTCGTCGAATTCTACGCCAAGAACTAAGACGGCGGCATTCGCGAATTTGGGGCCGTACGCTGCAAGGCGTGCGGCCCTTTTCGTTGTCATGTCCGTGCGCGCTTCCTGTCAAGGAAAGGGAGTCCCGTGCCCGCCAAACTCAGAATCGAGCATATCCTCGAACGAACCATCTGTGCGCTGCGTTGGCTCATGGCGCAGGTCTATCTGGGCCTCGGCCTAACCATCGGTCTTTTGATGGTCGTGTTCCTGCGCGAGCTTGCCCACTATCTGCCGCAGGCCATGGAGATGAGCGCTGAAACCGCGATCCTGACGGCTCTGACGTTGATCGACCTGTGTCTGGTCGGCAACCTGATGGTCATTGTGCTGATGTCGGGCTAAGAGAATTTCGTGTCGAAATTCGATCTGGACAGCGTCGACGACTGGCTGGCCTGGTTGGACAAGATCGATTTTTCCGAGCTTGAAGATCAAACTTCTGGGCTCGATCGTGGAAATTTCGGCGATCCATCTTCTGAAGCTGTTGATGGAGATCAGCAAAGAAAAGGATGCGCCTGTTGATGCCAAGCAGATCCGGTGGTTTTCTGCGATTCATGCGGTTCTGGTCGCTTCGTGCCTTCTGCTGGGGGGGTATGGATTGGCTGAAGGAGCGGGCCGTCCCGGCCCATCACGGCACAATCAAGAACGGCCGGGCGTCGGATCACTGACACCCCGCGCGGGCCGGCGGGGCCGTATATCGGCCCGGCCTCGGCCACGCAGAGTTTAAAGAGGCAGCGGTCGTCCTTCGGCAATGGCCTCCATCCCGAAATACGAGGTCACGCTGTCCAACTCGACCTTCTCGATCAGGCGCTGATAAACCTTGTCATAACTCGCCATATCCTGCGTCACGACCTTCAGCTGATAGTCATAGTCGCCGCCGATCCGGTGGAAATCCACAACCTCGGGAATGGTGAGGACATGGCTGCGAAAGGCCTTCAGCCACTCAGCCGAGTGGTGACGCGTGCGCAGCATCACGAACACCACCAGGTTCAACCCCAGTTTCTCGCGCGCGATCCGGGCTGTCGACCCCGTGAGCACACCCGCGTCGTTCAGCGCCTTGAGGCGTCGCCAGCACGCGTTTTGAGACAGGCCGACACGCTCGGCCAGTTCCCGCTGGGATAGAGTCGCGTCCTTTTGCAGTTCGCGAAGAAGGCGTGTGTCAATCTGATCTATTTTTTCGATCATGATGGATCATATGCCCCATAATCTCGGTAGATCAAGCAAAAAAAGGTGAAAATCTCTCGCGAAAACCCGATCATATTCAGAGGCGCAATATGGAGCCGATGACATGACCCTGTCCCATTTTCGTGCAGAAATCCAAGCCGCCACTCGTAAGTCGACCCTGCGCGACGGGCTGATCGGAGAGAACGTTCTGATCCCGGGTCTGCATGGGGACGTGCCGCTTGTGTACGCGGATTACGTTGCCTCGGGCCGCGCATTACGGCAGGTCGAGGATTTTGTGGCCCAGCAGGTGTTGCCGTTCTATGCGAACAGCCACACTGAGGCCTCCTATTGCGGTTCCTACATGACGCGACTGCGCCGCGAGGCGCGCGCGGAAATAGCCCGCATCGTTGGCGCGAGGGGAGATGACGCGGTGATCTTCACCGGGTCCGGTGCCACTGCGGGGCTCAACCGGCTGGTCAGTTTGATGGGAGTGCAAGAGGCTGACCGGCCGGTTGTCTTGATCGGCCCGTACGAGCACCATTCGAACATCCTGCCCTGGCGCGAGAGCAAGGCGCAGGTCATCGAGATCCCCGAAGGCCCCGAGGGCGGGCCGGACATGGCAGCGCTGGAACAGACGCTGATCGAGCATTCGGATTCGGATCTGGTGATCGGGTCATTTTCGGCGGCGTCGAACGTTACGGGCTTGGTCACCGACCCCGATCCGGTGACGCGGCTGCTGAAACGGCACGGGGCGCGCGCGGTCTGGGATTACGCCGGGGGTGGGCCCTATCTGCCGATGGATATGGGGCCGGACGAAGCGCGCAAGGATGCCATCGTCGTTTCTCCGCACAAGTTTCCGGGAGGGCCGGGGGCTTCGGGTGTTCTGATCGTGACCCAGAGCGCCGTGCGCCGCACCTGTCCCAGCTGGCCGGGCGGGGGCACGGTCAGCTTCGTTTCGCCCTGGCGCCACGACTACAGCTCCGATCTGGCCACCCGCGAGGAGGCGGGAACCCCGAACGTGATCGGCGACATCCGCGCAGCCCTGGCCTTCATCGTCAAGGATGCCGTAGGCACCGACGAGATCGCCCGGCGCGAGGCGCTGTACAACCGCATGGCGCTGGAGGGATGGCGTGACAACCCGAACCTGACACTGTTGGGTGTGGATCACCCGCACCGCCTGCCGATCTTTTCCTTCCTAGTGCGCGACAACACAGGGCAACCGGTGCACCAACAGCTCTTCACCCGGATGCTCAGCGACATCTACGGGATTCAGGCGCGCGGCGGGTGTGCCTGCGCCGGCCCCTATGCGCATCGGCTGCTGGGTATCGGCAAGGCGGCCTCGGAGGCGCTGCACGCGGCGTTGTCGGCCGGGGAAGAGATGAAGAAACCGGGTTGGGTGCGGCTGAACTTCTCGTACATGATGACCGAGGACACGGTTAAGTTCATCATCGACAGCGTCAATGACCTGTCGCGCCGCACGCAGGAATACGCCCCGTTCTACGCCGCCGATCCGGCAACCGCCCGCTTCAAGGCGGCGTGACGGAATTGCCGCTTTTCCCAAGGCCTTGAGACCTGTATGAGGGGCGCAACCAACGGAGCCCCTCATGAACAAGATCACCCCGCAACCCGGCATCATGGACATCGCGCTGTATCAGGGCGGCCAGTCGCATGTCGAGGGCGTGGAAAACGTCATCAAGCTGAGTTCCAACGAAAACCCCTTTGGCCCCAGCCCCAAGGCGATCGAAGCCGTGCGCGACAGCGCCACGATGCTGCATCGCTATCCGGTGACCGATCACTACAACCTGCGCGCCGCGATCGGCGAGCGGCACGGGCTGGACCCCGACCGGATTATTTGTGGCGTGGGCAGTGACGAAGTGCTGCAATTCGTGGCCCAAGCCTATGCCGGGCCGGGGGACGAGGTGATCCATACCGAGCATGGATTCTCGATGTACCCGATCATCGCCCGTATGGCCGGCGCGACCCCGGTCGAGGTGCCCGAGCGCGACCGCAAGGTCGATGTCGATGCGATCCTCGCCGCGGTGACCGACCGCACCCGGATCGTTTTCGTGACCAACCCGGGCAATCCGACCTCTACCATGATCTCGGACGCCGAACTGACGCGCCTGGCCGAGGGCCTGCCGCAGACCTGCCTGATGGTTCTGGATGGCGCCTATGCGGAATTCGTGCCGGGCTTTGACGGCGGCGCCGGTCTGGTGGACCGGTTCGAGAACGTAATCATGACCCGCACCTTCTCGAAGATTTACGGGCTGGGCGGCATGCGGGTCGGCTGGGGCTATGCGCAACGCGAAATCATCGACGTGCTGAACCGCGTGCGCCAGCCCTTCAACCTGTCGCTGACGGCCATCGCAGCAGCGGAGGCCGCCGTGGCCGATGTGGAATATGTCGAGTTCTGTCGGGCAGAGAACGCGCGCTTGCGCGAATGGCTGTCGGCCGAACTGGCCAAGATCGGCGTTCCGTCCGATCCGTCCTGCACCAATTTCATCCTCGCGCGGTTCGTGGATCAGGCCGAGGCTGAGGCCTGCGACGCCTATCTGCAATCGAAAGGTTTGATCGTGCGCCGGGTTGCGGGCTACAAGTTGCCCAACGCACTGCGGATCACCGTGGGCGACGAAAAGGCCTGTCGCCGCGTGGTTGCGGCCATCACCGCGTTCAAAGGGGGCGCCGCATGAGCCAGATCTATGATCGCATGGCGCTGATCGGGTTGGGCCTGATCGCCTCTTCGATGTACTGGGCGATCAAGCGCGCCGGGCTGGCGGGCGAGGTGACAGGCTATGCCCGGTCCGAGGCCACCCGCGACACTGCGCGGCGCATCGGGCTTTGCGACCGGGTCTGCGACACCGCGCAAGAGGCGGTCGAGGGCGCCGATCTGGTTGTCCTGTGTGTTCCGGTCGGGGCGATGGGCGCCGTCGCCAAGGACATCGCGCCGGTGCTAAAGCCCGGCGCGACCGTGTCGGATGTCGGTTCGGTCAAGCGGCACGTCATTCAGGAGGTCGGCCCGCATATTCCTGAAGGCGTGCACTTCGTGCCTGCCCACCCGCTGGCCGGGACCGAGCATTCCGGCCCCGAATCCGGCTTTGCCGAGCTGTTCGACAACCGCTGGTGCCTGCTGGTTCCGGTCGAAGGGTCTGACGCCGAGGCCATCGCACGCCTGCGCGCCTTGTGGGAAGGGATGGGATCCAATGTCGACGAGATGGATGCCGATCACCACGATCTGGTTCTGGCCGTCACCAGCCACGCGCCGCACCTGATCGCCTATACGATGGTGGGCGTGGCCGACGACCTGCGGCGCGTCACCGACTCCGAGGTCATCAAGTACTCTGCCGCCGGTTTCCGTGATTTCACCCGGATCGCGGCCTCGGACCCGACCATGTGGCGCGACGTGTTCCTGACCAACAAGGACGCGACACTGGAAATCCTCGGCCGCTTTACCGAAGAGCTGTTTGCCCTCCAGCGCGCGATTCGCACGGGCGATGGTCAGCAGCTGTTCGACTATTTCACCCGCACCAGGGCGATCCGGCGCGGCATCATCGACGCGGGTCAGGACACCGACGCCCCCGATTTCGGACGGGTAAAGGCCAAGTCATGAGGGCGGCTCGGGGAACGATCTTGTCGATGGTGGTGGTGGTTCTGGCCCAGGCTGCCAGCGCCGCGGCGCCCGATTCTTCCTTGGTTCCGATTGCACGGCCTGTGCCCGACACGAACCTGGTCACGGCGGCCTATGTCCCGGCAGGGACCGCAACGCCGATCACCGTTTCAGAAAGGACGCGACCCGTGTTGCGGCCCGTTTCCGCTCAGTTTCTGGCTGTTGCCGCGCGCCCGGCTGCACTGCCGTTCCTCGCGCCGGATTCGTCCTTGAAACCTTATCTGCGACCCGAAACGCTGGAACAGGAAATCCTTTTCAGGAAACGCAAACTGCAAAAGGGATCGGTGTGCGGCGACATTGCCATACAGGGCAAGCCGGTCGGCACCGTACCCGGCAAGATCCAGGCCTGCGGGATCAAGGATGCGGTCCAAATCACGTCCGTGTCGGGCGTGGCGCTCAGCCGGCCGTCGAAGATGGATTGCGGCACGGCCATCGCGTTGAACAAATGGGTCGACAAGACCGTCAAACCGACGTTCAAACGGCGCGGTCCAGTGGTCGAACTGCAGGTTGCCGCACACTACGCTTGCCGCACCCGGAACAACCGGAAAGGCGCCAGGATCTCGGAACATGGCAAGGGTCGGGCCATTGATATCTCGGGGTTCAAAATGGCCGATGGCGAGGTGGTGACAGTTCTGGACGGGTGGCGCAAGAACCCCTCGAAGAAGCAGCTGACCAAGATCTGGCGCGGAGCTTGCGGGCCGTTCGGAACGGTTCTGGGGCCGAATTCCGACCGTTATCACCGGGATCATTTCCATCTGGATACCGCCCGTTACCGCCGCGGCCCCTACTGCCGCTAACGCAGGATCAGGCGCGGAGCAGGCCCCAACGGCAACGGGCCGAGCGCCACGAACCCGTCGCGGAAATTCAGCTGCAGATCCAGCGCATTTGGATTACCCCCCAGTCCGGCCAGCAGTTTCAGTGCCCGCGTGACCGGATCAACGGCTTGATCGGGCAGGGCACCCGCAGCATTGGCCATGGCGATCATGTCGCGCCAGTTCTCGGCCTTGATCGCCATTTCGCCGACTGGGATACCCTGTTCATCAACCTCCAACGCGCCGGTTGCCAGCAGCCGCAGTTCGCCCCATTGCACCTCGGCAAGGTGCAGGTCGATCAGGCGGGGTTGCGGACGGCGTTGCTCCAGCGCGGAACGGTCCCAGGTTTTGTCGAAGGTTACGTTCATGTCCAGCTTCAGCGTCTCGAACGCCTGCGGCAGGGACGTGGCCGAGCGCATGAGTGCGCGCAGATCGTCCCCGGGCGAGAACGCATCCGAGTTGATCTTGACGGCATAGCTCTCAGGTGTCTCGACCTGTTCCATCATCAGATGCAGCGATCCGGCGGCCGCGGACTCGGTTCCATCGCGCATGACCGACCACGGACCCGCTGACAGGGCCATCCTTTCCAACTCCAACGCCACGCCCGGTCGCAGGTGAAGTTCGGCCTGTAGGTCCCGGGCCTGAATGGTCGCCGTCTGGTCGAAATACGACAGCCTCTGCGGCGTGTCGGCAAACCGCAACACTTGCCGCCCGGGCCAGATGGCGGGGCTTTGAAACTCGATCCAGTCGGCGCTCCAGGCCGTGCCTGTCGCCGGATCCGCCAGCGCCGGGCTGTCCAACCGGGTGCGGTGATGCAGTGGATAGCCCGAGGTATGGACCTGTGCGAAATCCGCCAGCCAGCCCCGGGCCTGCTGATGGTCGAACCATCCGGTGATCGCGCTGCGCAACCCGTACCCGGCGATGGCCCAATACGCGCTCCAGACGACCGCAAGAAAAATCAGAACTCGTATCAGTCGGCGCATGGGGAATGGCCCTTTTTCCTGCCTCGGAATTGATGTTTATAGGCCCAAACGGGCAAGGGCCAGAACTATGACGATGTGGGTATTCGGATACGGGTCGCTTTTGTGGAATCCGGGCTTTCCGGTAGCCCGGCGCGAACACGCGACGCTGCATGGCTATGCCCGGTCGTTCTGCATGCGGTCGATCCACCACCGGGGAACCGAAGAAAACCCCGGGCTGGTCCTGGCGCTGGATGAACATCCCAGTGCGCACTGCAAGGGCCTGGCGCTGGCGGTCGAGCCGGGCCACGAGGCGCGCACGCTGGACGAACTGCGCGAGCGGGAGTTGATCTCGTCGGCCTACGTGGAAAAGATGCTGGACGTTCAGTTGGATGCCGGAGGAACCGTGAATGCGGTGACCTATGTGATCGACCCCGACCATGTGCAGTATTGCGGCGGTCTGCCGCTGGAAGAGCAGGCGCAGATCATAGCCGTGGCCGTCGGCGGGCGCGGCCCCAACACCGAATATCTGTACAACACCGCCGCACATCTGGCCGAGATCGGCCTGCACGACCCGGAACTCGAGTGGTTGTCGCGACGCGTGCGCAGCCTGACCGCATAAAGCCTTGGCGTCGCCGGCGGAAATTCTGTAGATTCTCGACAAAGCAGGCAAAAACCGGGAACAACGCGCATGGCGCAGGCACAGCACGGCGCGAGACCACATTTCTCGCAACCGATCCGGCAAATCGTGATGATGCTGATCGCAATCGGGCTTTCGGGGCTGGGCGTGTTTCTGGCGCTTCCCTATGTGCGGCCGGTCTTTGAAGCGAACCCCTATCTGAACGGATTCATCCTTCTGGTCTTTGTCATCGGGGTGTTGGCCTGTTTCTATCAGGTGACGCAGTTGATCGGTTCGGTTCGCTGGATCGAGGCCTTCGTTGGCGGCGTCGTCCGCGAGGACGCCCAGACACCGCAATTGCTGGCCCCGTTGGCGTCGCTGCTGCGGTCACGCGGGGCGCGGTCCCAGCTCAATGCCAGCTCGGCCCGGTCGATTCTGGATTCGGTGGCCGTGCGGATCGAGGAAGAGCGCGAGTTCACCCGCTACATCACCAACCTTCTGATCTATCTGGGGCTGTTGGGCACATTTTTCGGTCTGGCCACGACCGTTCCGGCCATCGTCGATACGATCCGCAGCCTGAACCCGCAGGAAGGCGAAGAAGGCCTGGCCGTGTTCAACCGTCTCATGTCCGGTCTGGAAAGCCAGCTTCAGGGCATGGGCGTGGCCTTTGGATCATCGCTGCTGGGGCTTGCGGGGTCGTTGATCGTCGGGCTGCTCGAGCTGTTTGCGGGCCACGGCCAGAACCGGTTCTACCGCGAGCTTGAGGAGTGGTTGTCCTCGATCACCCGGGTGGGGTTTGCTGCCGGCGACGAAGGCGGCGCAGAACTGGCCGTTCTGACGCCGGTTCTGGATGCGATGTCAGAACAGATGGACGCGCTGCAGGATCTGTTCGTCGCCCAGCAGGAAGACCGGGCCGAGGTCTCGGCCAGGTTGAGCAGCCTGGTCGAGGTCATTGCCGAGATGAACCAGCGCCAGGCGCAGGGCGAGGACGTAACCGCCGCGCTGGAACGTGTGGCGCTGGGGCAAGAGGCGTTGTTGGACCACATGCGCGAACATGGCGCGGGCGAGGGGATCGATGCTGAAAGCCGCATGCGCCTGCGGTCGATGGACGTGCAGTTGCTGCGCATTCTTGAAGAGATTTCGGCCGGCCGCCAGGACAGCATGAACGAGTTGCGCAAGGATTTCGAGGTACTGATCAAGGCGCTGACCTCCTCGCGCGGGGGGGTGCGACCGGCCCCGGGAGGAGACTAGATCATGGCCCTGTCCCGCCGCACCGGTCAGCGTTTCCAGGGCTCGGTCTGGCCCGGATTCGTCGATGCGATGACGGGGCTGTTGATGGTGCTGACCTTCGTGCTGACCATCTTCATGGTGGTCCAGTTCGTTCTGCGCGAAACGATTTCGGGACAGGAGGATGAACTGACCCTGCTGTCGGACAAGGTTGCGGCGCTGGCCGACGCGCTGGGGCTGGAAGAGCGGGAAAACAGTCGCCTTCAAGCCCGCCTGGGCGCCTTGAATGCAACCCTGTCGCAGACGGAACAGGATCTGGCACAGGCACAGGCGCTGGTGTCTTCGTTGACCGCCGAGCGCGACCAGCGCGCCGCCGAACTGGAGGCCGCCCAGACGCGGATCACCGGGTTCGAGGCGCAGGTGGCCGCCCTGCTGGCCGAACAGCAGCGCACGCAGGCCCGGATCGGCGCGTTGGAAGATCAACGTCAACAGTTGCTGTCCGAACAGGAGGCGCTGAACCTGGCGCTGGCGCAAAGCCGAAACGAGATCGACGCCCAGACCGAGGCCGCGCGGCTGGCGGCGGCGCGGCGCGAGGCGCTCGAGGCGATGGTGGCGGATCTGGAACAGGCCGGCGATGAGCAGGCGGCACGGATTTCCGAGTTGCAGTCCCGGTTGACCGACGAAGAAGCCGCCCGCTTGGCCGAGGCTGCGGCCGCCGAAGCGTTGCGTGAGAAACTGCAGGACGCGGATGCCGAACTGACTGCGATGACGCTGGCGCTCGAGGCGCAGCGGAAGGAGGCCGAAGAAACCCTGACTCTGCTGGCGGCGGCCGAGGCCGCCAAGGCCGAGCTGGAGCGGCAATTCGGTGAATTGAACCCCGAGGAACTCAAGGCCCGGCTGGAGGCGGCGCTGGCCGCCCGAACCGAGGCCGAGACAGAGGCCGACCAACAACGGCGGCTGGCCGCTGAGCGCGTGGCCCTGTTGGAGATAGCCCGTGAGACGCTGGCCGAGGAAAAGGCCATTTCGACCGAGGCGCAGCGCCAGACGGCTCTGCTGAACCAGCAGATAGCCGCTTTGCGCAATCAATTGGGGTCGCTGCAGGCTCTGTTGGATGACTACAAGGAACGCAACGCTGCCGCCGAGGTGCAGATTCAGACGCTTGGGCAGGACCTGAACGCGGCGCTGGCGCGGGCTGCTTCGGAGGAGAGGAAACGGCGGCTTCTGGAAGAGGCGGAACGGATCCGCCTTGAGGCCGAGGCCGAGAAACTGGCCGGCCAGAACCAAGAGCTTGCGCGGCAGGCAGAGGATTTGCAACGCTATC
This sequence comes from Ruegeria sp. BHSB172, assembly GCF_059613165.1. Classification (NCBI taxonomy): domain Bacteria; kingdom Pseudomonadati; phylum Pseudomonadota; class Alphaproteobacteria; order Rhodobacterales; family Roseobacteraceae; genus Ruegeria; species Ruegeria sp. BHSB172. The sequence continues at coordinate 195,891 of NZ_JBXWRZ010000002.1, read as the reverse complement.
GTTCCGAGTTCTTCGGCCGGCTACGGGACGTTCTGGGCAACCAGGAAGGGGTGCGCATCGAGGGCGACCGTTTCGTGTTCTCCTCCGAAGTTCTGTTCCCGCCGGGGTCGGCCGTCCTGTCGGAAGACGGCAAGCGCGAAGTCGCCAAGGTGGCCAACATCCTGCGCAGCGTGGCGGCGGAAATCCCGTCGGAACTGAACTGGGTGATCCGCGTGGACGGTCATACCGACAACGTTCCGGTGACGCCCGGCGGGCAGTATCGCGACAATTGGGAGCTGAGTCAGGCGCGGGCCTTGTCGGTCGTGCGCTACATGGTCGACGAACTGGGAACCCCGCCCAATAGGCTTGCCGCCAACGGGTTTGGTGAGTTTCAGCCCGTGGATAACGCCGACACGTCCGAAGCCCGCGCAAGAAACCGCCGGATCGAGCTGAAGCTGACCGAACGCTGACACGGCGAATTTCGAACGGACGTCGGCAGCCGGTTGTCCGCCTCAATGCAGTTGCATATCGAAGAAAAAAGTCGCGATGGTCCCAGGCGCATCGCCTGGGCCGGTTCCTGCCATGGCAATGCAGCCTATGGCTGTGGTCGCAAGGACAATTGTCCAGATAATTGCAATTTGGCGGGTCATACCGCTGTCCGAATTGGATGGCTGTTTCGGATTATACGGTTGGCTGGTGCCGATCCTTCGCTGGGCCCGCCAAACGGGAGCAGCGCATGAAAAACCCGGCAGCAGCGCTGCCGGGTCCCATGTCTGATGTCCCATCGGGGTCAGTCCGCTGTCAACAGTGGCGGTTTGTTGCCGGAAATCCGCGGGTTTTCAGGGCCGAGAATCTCCAGATCCAACTCGCCCTTCTTGACCGACACGCGAACCACGCCGCCCTTTGCCAGCTTGCCAAACAACAGCTCTTCGGCCAGGGGCTTCTTGATGTGCTCCTGGATCACGCGACCCAATGGGCGGGCGCCCATCTTGTCGTCATAGCCCTTGTCAGCCAGCCATTCGGCAGCCTTTGGGGTCAGGTCGATGGTCACGCCACGATCCAGCAACTGCGCCTCGAGCTGCAGAACGAATTTCTCGACCACCTGCAGGATGACCTCTTTCGGCAGCGGGGCGAACGAGATCACCGCGTCCAGACGGTTGCGGAATTCGGGCGTGAATGTCCGTTCGATGGCGGCCGTATCCTCGCCCTCGCGCCGGTCGCGGCCAAAACCGATTGCGGCCTTGGCCTGTTCCTGCGCGCCCGCGTTCGAGGTCATGATCAGAACCACGTTGCGGAAATTCACCGTCCGGCCGTTGTGATCGGTCAGCTCGCCGTGGTCCATCACCTGAAGCAGAATGTTGAACACGTCCGGGTGCGCCTTCTCGATCTCGTCCAGCAACAGCACGCAATGCGGGTGCTGGTCAACGCCGTCAGTCAGTAGGCCGCCCTGATCAAACCCGACATAGCCCGGAGGCGCACCGATCAGACGGCTGACCGCGTGTTTCTCCATGTATTCCGACATGTCGAAACGCAGCAGTTCCACGCCCAGTTGGTCGGCCAGCTGCTTGGCGACCTCGGTTTTGCCGACACCGGTCGGACCAGCGAACAGGTAGTTGCCGATGGGTTTTTCCGGTTCGCGCAGACCGGCCCGCGCCAGCTTGATCGCGCTGGACAGAGCTTCGATTGCCTGATCCTGCCCGAACACCACCCGTTTCAACGAGTTCTCAAGGTCCTTCAGAACCTCGGCATCGTCCTTGGTGACGTTCTTGGGCGGGATGCGTGCGATCTTGGCCACCACGGCCTCGATTTCCTTGACGCCGATGGTCTTGCGCCGTTTGCTTTCGGCCACCAGATGCTGAGCGGCACCGGCCTCGTCGATCACGTCGATCGCCTTGTCGGGCAGCTTGCGGTCGTTGATGTAACGCGCGGACAGCTCGACCGCGGTCTTGATCGCGTCGGCGGTGTATTTAATGTCGTGATGCTTTTCGAAATAGGGCTTGAGACCGCGCAGGATTTTCACGCTGTCCTCGACCGAGGGTTCGTTCACGTCGATCTTCTGGAACCGGCGCGACAGCGCGCGGTCCTTCTCAAAGTGCTGTCGGAACTCCTTGTAGGTGGTCGAGCCCATGGTGCGCAGCTTGCCGCCCTGCAACGCGGGTTTCAGCAGGTTCGAGGCATCCATGGCCCCGCCCGACGTGGCACCCGCACCGATCACGGTGTGAATCTCGTCGATGAACAGCACGGCGTCGGGGTGGTCCTCAAGCTCGGTCACCACGGCCTTGAGCCGCTCTTCGAAATCGCCGCGATAGCGCGTGCCGGCCAGCAACGCGCCCATGTCCAGCGAATAGATGGTCGTGTTCGACAGCACCTCGGGCGCGTCGCCCTGAACGATCTTGTAGGCCAGTCCTTCCGCAATCGCCGTCTTGCCCACACCCGGATCACCCACCAGCAGCGGGTTGTTCTTGCGTCGGCGGCACAGAACCTGAATGCAGCGCTCGACCTCGTCGGCGCGACCGATCAGCGGATCGACATCGCCTGCGCGGGCCTTGGCGTTCAAGTCCACGCAATACTTGCCCAGCGCGCTTTCCTTCTGGTCGGCTTCGCCGGCAGAGGACTGGGTTTCCTCTTCGCCCTGATCAGCCCCGGTGACCGGGCGATTTTCGCCATAGGCCGGGTCCTTGGCCACACCATGCGCGATGAAATTCACCGCGTCATAGCGGGTCATGTCCTGCTCTTGCAGGAAATAGGCGGCGTTGCTTTCACGCTCGGCGAAAATGGCCACCAGCACGTTCGCACCGGTCACCTCGGTCCGACCCGAACTTTGGACATGAATCGCCGCTCGCTGGATCACGCGCTGGAATGCCGCGGTCGGCACCGCCTCGGACCCGTCGATGTCGGTGACGAGGTTCGACAGGTCTTCGTCGATGAATTCGACCAAAGACCGGCGCAATTCTTCCAGATCCACGCTGCACGCCTTCATGACGCGCACCGCGTCAGGCTCCTCAAGCAACGCCAGCAGAAGATGTTCCAGCGTTGCGAATTCGTGACGCCGTTCGTTCGCCGCCGCCAGGGCTGCATGGATGGCTTGTTCAAGTGTGCTCGAGAATGAAGGCACGCGGGTGCTCCTCTAGTATTGGGCCGGGCAGGGGGTTCGAGAATGGGTCGGATCCCCATCCCAACCATGACCTCATACTATTAGAGTTTGGTTGATCAGGCCGACGCTTCAAGGGTTTTCTTTCACTTGACAGTCACATTTACTGCGACCGTGTCCGTGATGAAGGGCATTTAGGCATCAAAAACGGTCTTTTCTAGCCCTGATCTCGGCAAAAACCTGGGCGGGGTCTGCGCCGACCATGCCCAGATGCGCTTGAATCGTCGGATCCTTGGCGCGCAGAAACGGGTTCGTTGCCTTTTCCAGGCCCAATGATGACGGAACGGTCGGTCGGCCTGCCGCCCGCGCCGCGTCGATTTCGGCAGCGCGTCGTTGCAGGGCGGGGTTTTCCGGATCGACGGTCAAGGCAAACCGCGCGTTGGACTGGGTATATTCGTGCCCAGAACAGACCAGCGTATCGTCGGGCAGGGCGGCCAGTTTGGACAACGAGGACCACATCTGCTCGGCGTTGCCCTCGAACAGGCGGCCGCAGCCCAGCGCCATCAGGCTGTCGGCGGTGAACACCGCATGGCTTTGCGGCATGTAATAGGCAACATGGCCCACCGTGTGTCCCGAAACGTCAAAGACCTCGACAGGTTCGCCGCCGATTTCGAACAGGTCGCCCTCGGCCACCTGCATATCCAGGCTGGGAAGACGATGTGCGTCGGCCGCGCCGCCGACGACCTGGGCTGGGTGCCGGTCCAGTATGTCGGCCAAGCCATCGACGTGGTCCCAGTGGTGATGGGTCAGTAGCACATGGGTCAGGCGCCAGCCGCGTGCGTCGAGTTCGGACAAGATCGGGCCAGCCTCGGGGGCGTCGATCAGGGCTGTTTCGCCGGTGGTCGCGTCATGGGCCAGAAAGGCGTAGTTGTCGCTGAGGCACGGAACGGTGACGATTTCAAGAGGCATGGCCTTTTGCCCTTTCGTTGCTAGACTGCGGCCAGCTAAGCCGATTGACCGGGTGTCCGCAATGCATCTCGATGTGCAGGATCTGAGAAACTTCTACTATCGCAGCACGTTGGGGCGGGCCGCGCAGGCCGCCATTCGTGGGCGGTTGGTCGAGTTTTGGCCCGAGGCCAAAGGACAGACGGTTGCGGGGTTCGGCTTTGCCGTTCCGCTGTTGCGTCCGTATCTGGCGGATGCGAGGCGTGTGGTGGGCTTGATGCCCGGCCCGCAGGGGGTGATGCCCTGGCCCGCGGGAATGCCCAATGTGTCGGTGCTGACCGAAGAAACCGCGTGGCCCATTGAGACCGGACATGTGGACAAGCTGGTGGTGATGCACGGGCTGGAAACCTCGGAACGGCCCAGCCAGTTGCTGGAGGAATGCTGGCGCGTGCTGGGCCCCGGCGGACGCGCCATATTCGTAGTGCCAAACCGGGCCGGGCTGTGGTCGCGGACCGATCGCACGCCGTTCGGGTATGGCCACCCGTACTCGGCGACCCAGTTGGACAAACAGCTGCGGGCTCACCATTTCCTGCCCGAAAAACACTGCTCGGCCCTCTACATGCCGCCGTCGTTTCGGCGCTTCTGGCTGCGCTCGGGCAGCCTGATCGAGAAAGCCGGCCAGCGCATTCCGACGATCATGGCCGGCGGGGTGCTGATGGTCGAGGCCGGCAAGCAGGTGTTTCCCCCCAGCGGCAGCGTCACGAAAGATCGGCAAAAACGCCCGATCAAAGCGCTGGACGGGCTGTTGAAGCCGGCGTGATGGCCTAGGCGCGGAAGGTCAGGCACAGAGGCGAAAAGCTGAGGGAAATCGGCCACAGGAATCGCAAAAACCCGCAACCTGGTAACATTTTTCACCGCGCTAGATGGGTTCAAAGGGTCGCACTTGACGTAAGTGCATGAAATCAAAGGTTTTGTGGATAAACTGCCATCCGGCATAACATATTGCTAGGTTGGATTGGCTCTGCTACATCCCCGGTGATTTTGATCCCCGCCCTTCAAGGACGGGGTTTCTTCACGCCCCCGGGCTGGCTGTTGCCGTGCAAATCCGGGGCCTAAAATATCGGAAGGGTGGACGTGTCCGAACCAGCTTCGATTTCCACGGGCATCGCCAAGCGCTATGCCACGGCGATCTTCGAGATCGCAAAAGAGAACAATGACCTTGCGGGCCTGGAATCCGGCATCAACGACCTGTCGGAGGCCCTGAGCGAAAGCGCCGAGTTGCGCGACGTGATTTCTTCACCTTTGATTTCGCGCGCCGACCAGCAGAAGGCGATCACTGCCGTTGCCGAAAAGATGGGGCTGAACCCGATCCTGCGCAACACGCTGGCGCTGATGGCGCAGAAACGCCGGCTGTTCGTGCTGCCGCAATTGATCAAGGTCCTGCGCGAGATGCTGGCCGAGGAGCGCGGAGAAATCACTGCCGAAGTCGTGTCGGCCAAATCGCTGACCAAGACCCAGCTTGAAAAGCTGTCCAAGACACTGTCCGAGCGCGTGGGCAAGGACGTGACCATCCATGCGACCGTCGATGAAAGCCTCATCGGTGGTCTTGTTGTCAAAGTGGGCTCGCAGATGATCGACAGCTCGATCCGCTCCAAGCTCAACTCCCTACAGAATGCAATGAAAGAGGTCGGATAAATGGGTATCCAAGCTGCAGAGATTTCTGCGATCCTGAAGGACCAGATCAAGAATTTTGGTCAAGAAGCCGAAGTGGCCGAAATCGGCCGTGTGCTGAGCGTCGGTGACGGTATCGCCCGTGTGTACGGCCTGGACAACGTGCAAGCGGGCGAGATGGTCGAGTTCCCCGGCGGCATCATGGGCATGGCGCTGAACCTCGAGGCCGACAACGTCGGTGTCGTGATCTTCGGCTCGGACCGTGACATCAAGGAAGGTGACACCGTCAAGCGCACCAAGTCGATCGTGGACGTTCCGGTTGGTGACGAGCTGCTGGGCCGCGTTGTTGACGGCCTGGGCAACCCGCTGGACGGCAAGGGCCCGATCAATGCCAAGCAGCGCGGCGTCGCCGACGTCAAGGCGCCGGGCATCATCCCGCGTAAATCGGTGCACGAGCCGATGGCGACCGGCCTGAAGTCGGTTGACGCTATGATCCCGATCGGCCGCGGCCAGCGCGAGCTGATCATCGGTGACCGTCAGACCGGCAAGACCGCCGTGGCTCTGGACACCATCCTGAACCAAAAAGTCTACAACGACGCCGCCGGCGACGATGAATCGAAAAAGCTGTACTGCGTCTACGTGGCCATCGGCCAGAAGCGTTCGACCGTGGCCCAGCTGGTGAAGAAACTGGAAGAATCCGGCGCCATCGAATACTCGATCGTCGTGGCCGCAACCGCGTCCGACCCGGCGCCGATGCAGTTCCTGGCACCCTATGCCGCAACCGCGATGGCTGAATACTTCCGCGACAACGGCCGCCACGCCCTGATCATCTACGATGACCTGTCGAAACAGGCCGTCGCCTATCGTCAGATGTCGCTGCTGCTGCGCCGTCCGCCGGGGCGTGAAGCCTATCCGGGCGACGTTTTCTACCTGCACTCGCGCCTGCTGGAGCGTTCGGCCAAGCTGAACGAGGACTTCGGCGCCGGTTCGCTGACCGCTCTGCCGGTCATCGAAACCCAGGGCGGCGACGTGTCGGCCTTTATTCCGACCAACGTGATCTCGATCACCGACGGCCAGATCTTCCTGGAAACCGAGCTGTTCTATCAGGGTATCCGCCCTGCCGTGAACACCGGTCTGTCGGTTTCGCGCGTGGGTTCGTCGGCTCAGACCAACGCGATGAAGTCGGTTGCCGGTCCGGTGAAACTGGAACTGGCCCAGTATCGCGAAATGGCCGCGTTCGCGCAGTTTGGCTCTGACCTCGATGCCGCAACCCAGCAGCTGCTGAACCGTGGTGCGCGTCTGACCGAGCTGATGAAGCAGCCGCAGTACTCGCCGCTGACCAACGCGGAAATCGTCTGCGTGATCTTCGCCGGTACCAACGGCTATCTCGACAAGATCGACGTTTCGGACGTTGGCCGTTATGAGGCCGGTCTGCTGGCGCATCTGCGCGGCAAGCATGCCGATCTGCTGCAGTGGATCACCGACGAAGATCCCAAGATCAAGGGCGAGGCTGCCGACAAGATCAAGGCTGCGCTGGACGAATACGCCGCAACCTTCGCTTAAGGAGACGCGGCGATGCCAAGTCTTAAGGACCTTAAAAACAGGATCGAGTCGGTCAAATCGACCCGCAAGATCACCAAGGCCATGCAGATGGTCGCGGCCGCGAAACTGCGCCGCGCCCAGGAAGCTGCGGAACAGTCGCGCCCCTATGCCGAGCGGTTCAATGCCGTGATGGCAGGGCTGGCAGCATCGGTCGGGGGCAGCGACAGCGCCCCCAAGCTGCTGCGCGGCACGGGCAGCGACGATGTCCACCTCCTGGTCGTGATGACGGCCGAGCGTGGGCTCTGCGGCGGCTTCAACTCGAACATCGCCCGCCTGGCCCGCGCCAAGGCGGACGAGCTGCGCGGCAAGGGCAAGACGGTCAAGATCCTGACCGTAGGCAAGAAAGGTCGCGACGCGCTCAAGCGTGACTATGGCGACCTGTTCGTCGGTCACATCGACCTGAGCGAGGTCAAGCGCATCGGCTATGCCAATGCGCAGGACATCGCAAAGGACATCCTGTCGCGTTTCGACGCGGGTGAATTCGACGTTGCCACGATCTTCTACGCGAAGTTCCAGAACGTCGTGACCCAGATCCCGACGGCCCAGCAGATCATCCCCGCCTCGTTCGAGGATGCCGAAGGGGACGACAGCGGCGCCGTGTTCGACTACGAGCCCAGCGAAGAGGCCATTCTGGCCGATTTGCTGCCCAAGGGGGTCGCCACGGCGATTTTCTCGGCTCTGCTTGAAAACGGGGCCTCGGAACAGGGTGCACGGATGTCCGCGATGGACAACGCGACGCGCAACGCGGGCGAGATGATCGACAAGCTGACGATCCAGTTCAACCGCTCGCGTCAGGCCGTGATCACCAACGAGCTGATTGAAATCATTTCCGGCGCCGAAGCGCTGTAGAGACAAACCGGAGACGAAACATGGCGAATGCAAAAGGCAAAGTCACACAGATCATCGGGGCCGTCGTCGACGTGCACTTCGACGATCAGCTGCCTGAAATTCTGAACGCGCTGGAAACTGAAAACAACGGCAAGCGCCTGGTGCTGGAAGTTGCCCAGCACCTGGGTGAGAACACCGTCCGTACCATCGCGATGGACGCAACCGAAGGCTTGGTCCGCGGGGCCGAGGTTGTTGACACCGGCGCACCGATCTCGGTGCCGGTCGGCAACGCCACCTTGGGCCGCATCCTGAACGTGGTCGGCGAGCCGATCGACGAAAAAGGCCCGGTCGAAGCGACTGAAACCCGCGCCATCCACCAGCCCGCCCCCTCGTTCGACGAACAGTCGACCGAGTCGGAAATCCTGGTCACCGGCATCAAGGTCGTTGACCTGCTGGCCCCCTACGCCAAAGGCGGCAAGATCGGTCTGTTCGGCGGCGCCGGTGTGGGCAAGACCGTTCTGATCATGGAGCTGATCAACAACATCGCGAAAGTGCACTCGGGCTTCTCGGTGTTCGCCGGTGTTGGTGAACGGACCCGTGAAGGCAACGACCTGTACCACGAGATGATCGAATCGAACGTCATCAAGCCCGACAACCTGTCGGAAAGCCAGGTGGCCCTGGTCTACGGCCAGATGAACGAGCCTCCGGGGGCGCGTGCCCGTGTTGCTCTGACCGGTCTGACCCTGGCCGAGCAGTTCCGCGACCAGTCCGGTACCGACGTTCTGTTCTTCGTCGACAACATCTTCCGCTTCACGCAAGCGGGCTCCGAGGTGTCGGCTCTGCTGGGTCGTATTCCTTCGGCTGTGGGCTACCAGCCGACGCTGGCCACCGACATGGGCGCCCTGCAGGAACGCATCACCTCGACCAAGAAGGGCTCGATCACCTCGGTGCAGGCGATCTACGTGCCCGCGGACGACCTGACCGACCCTGCGCCGGCAACCTCGTTCGCGCACCTGGACGCAACCACCGTTCTCAACCGTGCGATCTCGGAAAAGGGTATCTACCCGGCCGTGGACCCGCTCGACTCGACCTCGCGCCTGCTTGACCCGGCCATCGTCGGCGAGCGTCACTACAAGGTTGCGACCGACGTTCAGCAGATCCTCCAGCGCTACAAGTCGCTGCAGGACATCATCGCCATCCTCGGCATGGACGAACTGTCGGAAGAGGACAAGCTGACCGTGGCCCGCGCCCGCAAGATCGAGCGCTTCCTGTCGCAGCCGTTCGACGTGGCCGAAGTCTTCACCGGTTCGCCGGGTGTTCAGGTTCCGCTGGAAGTCACCATCGACTCGTTCGAGCGTGTCGTGGCCGGCGAATTCGACCACCTGCCCGAAGCGGCCTTCCTGATGGTTGGTGGCATCGACGAAGTGATCGCCAAAGCCGAGAAGATGGCCGCAGCAGCTGCCTAAGGAGTATCCCCGATGGCAAACACGATGCAATTCGACCTCGTCAGCCCGGAGCGGAGTCTTGCTTCGCTTCAGGCCAGCGCGGTCCAGATTCCCGGCGCGGACGGGGACATGACGGCGATGCCCGATCATGCCCCCACGATCACCACGCTGCGTCCGGGCATCCTGAAGGTCGAAGCGCCCGAAGGGACCAGCGAATACCTGGTCACCGGCGGGTTTGCCCAGATCAACGGCGATGCCCTGTCGGTGCTGGCCGAAAAGGCCATCCCGGTTGACGAAGTGACCCGCACCCATCTGGACGAGCTGATTGCCGAGGCACGCGCCTCGCACGAGGCGGCGAAGGAAAACGGCGAGCAGACCATTGTCGACGAGGCAGCCAAGCTGTTGGCCGACATGGAAGCGCTGGGAACGCATATGAGCCTGTAAGGCCACTGCACTATCGGAATTGGAAACGGCCCTGCTGCTGCGGGGCCGTTTTTTTGTCGTGATTTTGTCAGGGTGCAGGGCTAAGCTTCGGAAATTCAAGCCAAAGAAGAATGATGAAGAAATTTCTGACTCACCCTATTGGAATTGACCAAGGCGAGACGGTCTTGTTTTCGGAATTCGCCGACGGCGGCGATATGTGGACAGGCGAAGGGCCGCGCGAGCGGCGCGCCGCCATTCGCTTCAACGAAGCTTTCCGCTCGGCCCCGGTCGTGCAGATTGGCGTTTCTCTTTGGGATGTCGATACGTCTTCGGCGCTGCGCGCCGAATTGTTGGCCGAGAACATCACCCCGCAAGGTTTTGACGCTGTGTTTCGCACATGGTCCGACACCCGCATCGCCCGAATTCGGGTCGCATGGACGGCAACCGGCGAGGTTTCGCATCCGGATGACTGGGACATCTCGTGACCGGCTTTGTCGGGCAACGAAAAAAAGCGAAAACCGGCTGAGCGGTTTTCGCTTTGGGGTCGTGAAGGTCCAGGCGACCGCCCGGTCAGCTCGTGTGGTACAGCGTCTCGTAGATCGGGGTCAGGGTTTTGTCTTCGAACAGGGACGACACTGAGGTTCCGTTCCAGATGTTCAGGATCGCCTGAGTAAAGATCGGCGCGGTCGGAACCGTGCGGATGTTCTTGGCATCCTGGATTTCCTTGGTGGGCTGGATCGTGTCGGTCAGAACCAGCGATTTCATCGCCGAGTTCGATACCCGCTCGACGGCGGGGCCGCTCATGACGCCATGGGTGATGTAGGAATGCACTTCCTTGGCCCCGTTGTCCATCAGGACCTGGGCCGCCTTGCACAGGGTCCCGGCGGTGTCGCAGATGTCATCCACGATCAGGCAGATCTTGTCAGTCACGTCGCCGATCACGGTCATCTCGGCCACTTCTCCGGCCTTTTCGCGGCGTTTGTCCACGATCGACAGCGGGGCGTTGATGCGTTTGGCCAGTTCGCGGGCACGGGCCACGCCGCCCACGTCGGGCGAGACGACCATGATTTCGTCCAGCCGGTCCTTGAACTGGTTTTTCACGTCCAGCGCAAAGATCGGCGAGGCATAGAGGTTGTCGACAGGGATGTCGAAAAAGCCCTGGATCTGGGCGGCGTGCAGATCCATGGTCAGAACCCGCTCGATCCCGGCACCGGTCAGCATGTTGGCCACCAGTTTGGCGCTGATCGGGGTGCGGGCCTTGGTGCGGCGGTCCTGACGAGCGTAGCCGAAATAGGGGATCACAGCCGTGATCCGACGCGCCGAAGACCGGCGCAATGCGTCGGCGATGATCAGCAGCTCCATCAGGTTGTCATTGGCCGGGTTCGAGGTCGGCTGGATGATGAACATGTCCTCGCCGCGGACGTTTTCGAACACCTCGACGAAGATTTCTCCGTCGTTGAAGCGTTCGACGCGGGCATCGACCAACCCCTGCTCGACACCGCGGTGCAGGCTCATGCGGCGGGCAATGGATTCGGCAAGCGGAAGGTTTGCGTTCCCAGCGATAAGCTTGGGTTCGTGACGTGTCGGCATCGGCTGAGGTCCCCGGGCAGCAGTGGCAATGTGACAGATTCGTGATGTTGACACCGCTTAGCATGGCCTTAACGTCACGCAAAGATAACAGGGTGGAGAAAGTGCACATGGCCGACATTGACTACTTTTTTGCGACACTGTCGCCCTATTCCTACCTAGCCGGACTGCGGCTGGAGGAGATCGCGGCCAAGCACGGCGCCACTATCGCGTACAAGCCTGTTGACATCATAGCGCTGTTCGGGCGCACCGGCGGCGTGCCCCCCAAGGACCGCCACCCGTCGCGCATCGAGTATCGTGCGCAGGAACTGGTGCGCCAAGCCAAGAAGACGGGCCTGCCGTTCAACCTGCAACCTGCACATTGGCCGACCAACGCAGCGCCGTCCTCATACGCCATCATCGCGGCCATTCAGGATGGATCGGGCGACGTGGGCAAACTGTGCCATTCCTTTCTGCGCGCCTGCTGGGCCGAGGACAGGGACATCGCGCAGGATGACGTGATCCGCGACTGTCTGGCCGGGGCGGGCTTTGACCCGGCGCTGGCCGACAGCGGCCTGCTGATCGGGGCCGAGACCTACGCCGCCAATCTCGAAGAAGCGGTGGACCGCGGCGTGTTTGGCGCGCCTTTCTACATCACGCAAGACGACCAAAGGTTCTGGGGGCAGGACCGGCTTGAGGATCTGGACCAGCATCTGGCGACGCTCAAGGCATGACCAAGGCCAAGCCCGTGCTGCCGCCCGTTCACGTTCGCGCTCTTGGGGCGGGCACCAGAAAGGTGCTGGCGCTGCATTGCACGATCGCGCATTCCGGTGCGTGGTCGGGTCTGGCGGCCGCTTTGGGCAACCGGGCCACGCTGATCGCACCCGACATGCTGTCGCACGGGCGCAGCCCGGATTGGGACGGGCAGGGAGACTTCTTCGACCTGACCACAGCCCTGTCGCGGGCGCAGCTGAGCGAACCGATGGACGTGATCGGGCATAGTTTCGGTGCGATGGTCGCGCTGCGGCTGGCCATCGAATACCCGGACCTGGTGCGCAGCGCCGTTCTGATCGAACCCGTGTTCTTTGCCGTCGCCCACCAAGACGCGCCTGCGCTTGCGGCGCAACACGCGGCCGAGTCTCAGCCCTACAAAGCCGCCCTTGCTGAAGGCGACGCGCCCCGGGCCGCCCGCCTGTTCAACCGCATGTGGGGCACGACCGACCGTAGCCCGCGCTGGCCGGATCTGCCCGAGCGGACCCGAAATGCGATGATCCGGGGTGTTGGCGTGGTTGGCGCGGTCGAGGGGCCGCTGTTCCGCGATACCACTGGCCTGCTGGCCCCGACGGCCATGGCGCGGGCTACGATGCCGATCCTGCTGCTGCATGGTTCGGCCTCGCACCCGATCATGGCGGTGGTCAATGCCGGGCTGCGCGCCCGCTTGCCCGATGCCCGGCAGGCTGTTCTTGAGGGGGCAGGGCACATGCTGCCCATCTCGCACCCGGGCGAGACGGCAGCGCAGATCGAGGCGTTCTGGCGCGCCTAGAGCAGCGCCAGGAACCGGTCGATTTCTTCGGTCGGTGTCGACCAGTCGCAGACGAACCGGCAGGCGAGCATCTCGTCCTCGTCCGGGCCGTCCAGCGAGCCGCCCCACAGGTGATAGACCGCACCGGCCGCGTGCAGCCGCTTGTGCAGGCTGCGGGGAAAGCTGGCAAAGATGATGTTGGCCTGGGGTTCATGCAGAAACTGCGCACCCGCAGCCCGCAGCCCATCGGCCAGACGCGCACAGTTGGCGTTAGCCTTTCGGGCCGATCGCAGCCACAGATCATCGCGCAGATAGGCCGCCATCTGGGCCGACAGATACCGGTGCTTGGAAAACAGATGCGCCCCGCGCTTGCGGCGCAACTCGAACTCCCAGGCCTTGCTTTCGTCGAAGAAGATCACCGCTTCGACCCCCATCAGCCCGTTCTTGGTGCCGCCAAAGCTGACCGCATCCACGCCCGCCTTCCACGTCATCTCGGCCGGAGAGCAGTTCAGCGTGACCAGCGCATTGGTGAACCGTGCGCCATCCATGTGGACGGGCAGGCCGAACTCCTTGGCGACCCCGCACAGCGCTTGCAGCTCGGCCAGCGAATAGACCGAGCCCCGCTCGGTCACCTGAGTGATCGACACCGGGCCACGCTGAGGACCGTGCACGCCGCGGGTCTCTTCTGCGGCGATGGTGCGGCGCAGTGCATCCGGCTGCATCTTGTCGCCGCCCGGAACCAGCGTCAGCTTGGCGCCGGTGTAGAATTCGGGCGCGTTGCACTCGTCCTCATGAATATGCGCGACGGGCGAGCAGAATATGGTCTCCCACGGTTGCGACAGGGTCGCCAGGGCCAGCGAGTTGGCCGCCGTTCCGGTTGCCACCAGATAGACCGCTGCCCCGGGCGCCTCAAAGATGGCCCGAATCCGGTCGCGCACTTCGTTCATCAGATCGTCGGCGCCGTAAGCCATCTGATAGCCCTGATTGGCCTCGGCCAGAGCGGTCAGGACCTCGGGGTGGACGGGCCCGGAATTGTCAGAGGCGAAATGCATCAGGTTGGCTCCTCGATGATGTAGTCTTCCCACTCTTCCTCAGGCGTCTCGAATTCGGACACGGTCAGGCCCTGAACCGAAACGCCTGCGGCGTGGACGCTGTCGGGCGACCCTGACAGCAACGGGTGCCAATCGTACAGGGGCTTGCCCTCCCACAACAGGCGGTAGGCGCAGGTCTGCGGCAACCAGTAGGCGTGTTCGTGAATGTTGTCCGGGCGCATGACGATGCATTCCGGTACGAACTGGTGGCGGATGTCATACTGGGTGCAGCGGCAAGTCGCGTCATCCAGCAGCCGGCAGGCGACACGGGTCAGGGCAACCTCGCCGCTGTCCTCGTCCTCGAGTTTGTTCAGGCAGCACTTGCCGCAGCCGTCGCACAGGGCTTCCCATTCACGCGGGGTCATCTTTTGCAGGGGTTTGCGCTCCCAAAAACGTGGGGTCAGCCCGGCGCGGTCGATCGGATCCTTGCTCATGTCGCGGCCAGGATCTTGCGCGCGCGATCGCAGTCTTCGGTCATCTGGGCGATCAGAGCATCGAGGCCGTCAAAGGTCATCTCAGGGCGCAGGAATTCGACCAAGCCCACCGAGAGGGTCGCACCATAGAGATCGCCGGAGAAGTCAAACAGGAAGGTTTCGATATTCGGGACCTCGCCATGGAACATTGGCCGCACCCCGACCGAGGCCGCCCCGTGATAGCTGCCGGCATGCGGGCCATCCAGCACGTCGACCAGAACCGCATAGACGCCGAATTTCGGGGGGTGGATTCCTTCGATCGACATATTGGCCGTCGGAAAGCCTAATTCGCGGCCGCGCTGTTCGCCGCCGATCACCTCGCCTTCGATCCGGTGCCAGTGGCCCAGCATGGCCGCCGCGTCCCGCGGGCGACCATCGCTCAGGGCTTGCCGGATCGCGGTGGACGAGACCACGTGAGCGGATTGCTGCATCAATGGGGCGATGGTGACGCCGAACCCCATCTGCCGGCCGAACTGCACCATATCCTGCGCGGTGCCGCTGCGGCCTTTACCGAAACAGAAATCGGCCCCGATCACCACATGGGCCAGACCCAAACCTTCGCAGATCACGTTGCTGGCGAATTCCTCGGGCGTCAGCCCGGCGAGCGCTGCGTTGAACGGCAGTTCGTACAGTTTCTGCACACCTAGCTTCTCCAGCCGGTGCGCACGCGCATTTCCGCGCATAAGACGAAAGGGCGGGGCTTCCGGGGCGAAATATTCGCGTGGGTGCGGCTCGAAGGTCAGAACGCCCAAGGGCGCATCGGGGCATGCCTTCCGAGCCAGATCGATCACCGACTGGTGGCCAATATGAACGCCATCGAAATTCCCGATCGCGGCGCTGGCGCCGCGGTCCTCTGGATCGACATACTTGTAGTCCCGGATGATCTGCATGGGGCTTGCCTAGCGGGACTGTCCACCGGGTTCAAGCGGCAGTTCCAGACCGGGGCTTGGCTGGTCAATAAAACCTGCCGTCAGTCGAACTTCCGCGAGGGGGCCAGAACCATGGCCTCGCCTATCAGGACCTTCTTGCCATCGACCGAGCAGTGGCAGTCCAGCTTGACTCGGCGCTTGGCAAAGTCGATGTCGATCACCTTGACCTCGGCATAGACCATGTCGCCGGGGCGGACCGGCGCAAGGAATTTGAGCGACTGACCCATGTAGACCGTCCCATGGCCGGGAAGCTGTTCGCCGATCACGGCCGAGATCAGACCAGCGGTCAGCATCCCGTGGGCGATGCGCCCTTCGAAAATTGTATCGCGGGCATAGTCGTCATCCAGATGCACCGGGTTCCGGTCGGTCGAGACCTGGGCGAACATCTCGATGTCTTCGTCCGTCACCACTTTGCGCAGGTGCCGGGTCATACCCATTTCGATGTCTTCGATACAGATCGTTCCGCGCGGAAGATTGTCCAACATGTCGCCCTCACTATGCATCGGTCCGGCAACAAAAAATCACCAACGACCCAAGATTGGTAACTTTATTACTTCGCAACTGCAGAAAATCAAGCGTTTTCTGCTTAGCGTAGGCGGCCGATCGTATAGGTTGGGTTAATCTTTTCCTTGAAAATATAATCGCTCAAGGCATCCGGATCCGGCTGGTGCGACGTTTTTGTTTCCGATGCCGCCAGCCCGCCGCTGATGAAAAGGGAATCAATGCCCTCACCCATGGCGCCCGCGATATCGGTATGCGGCCCGTCGCCGATCGCGAGGATCTCGTCGTCTGATATGTCCACTCCCAGCGCGCGAAGGCGGCGCCGTGCCAGATCGTAGATGGGCGGATGCGGTTTGCCGAAATACAGGCTCTCGCCACCCATTTCGGTGTAGAGCTTGGCCAGCGCACCGGCGCACCATTCCCGCACCTCGCCCCGGTCGACGACGATGTCAGGGTTGGCGCACAACAGCTTCAGGCCTTTCTGCTTGGCATACAGGAAGTCCGGCCGGTTCAATGCCGGGTCGGCCATCGGGTCGAACGGGCCACAGCAGACGATCCCTTCGGCCTGGTCCAGCGGCACGCGTTCGATGTGGATCGGGTGATCCAGAATTTTCAGTGGCTCGAAAAAGCCCGCGTCCCGATCCCATTCGCCCATGAAATAAACTTTTTCACCAACTGCACCGCGAAACATTGCCGAGCGCGCGGAATCACCGCTGGTCGCGATCGTGTCGTACGCATCCGAAGGAACGTTGAACTGTTTCAGTTGCTCGGCTACGCCAGCTCGCGGTTTTGGTGAATTGGTCACCAAAACCACCTTTCCCCCTTTGCTGCGGTAGGCTTTCAACGCGTCGACGGCCTCGGGGAAGGCGGTGATACCATTGTGCACGCACCCCCACAGGTCCACAAAAAGGGCTTTGTAGCGGTCGGATACCGCGTCGAGAGCAGGGATGATCTGGGTCATGATTGTCTCTTCTGGCTTGGGCCTCGCATCAACCCAAGCCTATGGCAGAGCCGGACCGAATTTGCCAGAGGGGGCTCTGCCCCCGCCGCCTTGGGACGGCTCCACCGGGATATTTGCCGCCAGATGAGGGGCGACACCTTGACTTCATCTGGCCCAAAATATCCCGGAGCGCGAGGCAGAGCCTCGCAAATGAAATGGCACCCGCACAGCGGGTGCCAATCCTTGTGTTTCGGCGAAGTCAGACCTTCAGGTTCGGAATGATCTGCTTCTTGCGGCTCATGATTCCCGGCAGAACGACGGTGTCGCCGTCAACCGAGGCGCCAAAGCTCTTTTCGGCGACGGATTTGACCAAGTCGTTGGGCACCAGCAGGGTGGCCTCTTCATTCAGGATGTCAACGACGAAGAGCAGAACCTGGTCCACGCCATCTTCCTTGGCCACTTCGAGCATCGACTGGGCGAGGCTGTCCTTGCGGTCCAGCACCACGCTCGGCGCGGTGGTTTCCAGAACGGAGACGCGGAACTTGGTGCCGTCGACTTCGTATTCCTTGCTGTCCATGCGGATCAACTCGGCGTCCGAGAAGGACGATACGTCCGATTTCGCTGCGAACATGTCGGCGGCATAGGCCGAAATATCCAAGCCAAGATCAGCGGCCAGTTTCTCGGCAACGTCTCGGTCATGTGTGGTTGTGGTGGGCGAGCGGAACTCCAGCGTGTCCGACAGGATGCAGGTCAGGGCGGCGCCTTTGATGGCGTCGGGCATCTTGGCGGCATCGTCGCCCATAAGGTCGATCATGATGGTTGCGGTACAGGCCAGCGGACGCACGGTGATGTCGATCGGGCCTTTGGTTTCAAGCCCGCCGACCAGCTTGTGGTGGTCGATGATGGCCCGGATATCGGCGTTGTTAACGTTGGCCGGCAACTCGGCCGGGTTGTTGGTGTCGACGATGACAACCGGAGCATCGGTCTCGACATCCCCGATGATGCGCGGCTTGGGCAGGTCCCAGCGCTGCAGCATGAAGGCGGCCTCGGTGTTGGGTTCGCCCAGCAGGACGGCCTCGGCCTTTTCGCCTTTGACTTCGTTGAGATACCAGGCCCACAGGATCGGAGATCCGGTCGAGTCGGTGTCGGGGGATTTATGGCCAAATACTTGGATGGTCATTTTGGATTCCTGATGCTGGATGTTTGCGCGCCTTATAGAAGGCGGGGCGGGCCTTGTCACCCGGCAGAAAAGGGCCTGCGACCGTTGGTCTGACGCCCGCCGCGCCTGATCAGAACGGCGCCCGGGTCAGGCTGTACCCGGCGAGTGAGAGTTGGTTCAGCAGCCCGTGCCGCCCGGGCAGGTGTCCGGCGCCAACTGCAATCACTGCGGTTTGGCTGTCAAGCGCCAGAATCTTTTGCATCCAGTTGGCATTGCGCTGGACCAGCATCTGATCTTCGAAACCGGCCCATTCGCGGGCAAACACCTCGGGCGACAGCCCCGAAGCATCGCGCCCCAGAATTTTCGCCAATTGCAGGATTTCGGCGTGTTTCTCCTCGATATACGCGTTGGCCATCGTCGCCATCTGGTCATCTTCGGCCTGCAATGCATCGGCCATGCGAACCAGCGACTGCACCTGGTCTTCCAGGGGGTGGCTCTGGAAGATTGCGATCAGGTCCTCGATCCTTTCCAGGGAATATTGCGGGATCCCTCGCGCCTGCGCCAGTTCGGCCAGGCGCGCGTCCATACCGTAGTCGGCGTCGGGCATCTGCAGCATGCAAGGCGGCATGCCCAGCATCATCGAAAGGAACCAGGGCTGCATCTTGGCCGCCATCCACCCAGGTATGCCGCGCGCGGCAAGAGAGGCCGAGATCCGCGCCCAGTCCGATTCGCTCATCATCTCGATCAGGGTGGGGCCGGAGGTGATCAGAACCGGGCTAAGATCCGTCGCCAAGGTCTTTTCAAATTCAGCCATGTCGGATTGGGTGATCTCGAAATAGAATGCGTCGGCCCGGCTCAGCGTCGGGGTCAGCCGCTCGACGATCGGGCCCATGCGCGGGTCGTTGAGGTGGAGTGTGCCGATCAGGTGCAGGACCGTTTCCCCCTTGCGCGCGATCCAGTGGTTGCCTGCGGGAAATGGCGTCTGGCTGACGGCGGCCTCCAGTTCGGCGCGCGTTTCAGGCGCCATGGCCAGCCGCAGATCGTGCCCGTCGCAGTCGGCCTTGCCCACGACAGGGGACAACAGAAACAGTGCAAGCAGGAACAGGCGCATGGAACGATCCGATTGCAGGTAATCTCGCCCTTCCTTAGACCCCGCGCATGCGCCATGCGCAACCCATCCACTGGCATTCCCCGAGATTCCCCGTAGCATGAGCGCATGAACCGCGAGCAGGACCTCTATCCCCCGATCAAAGCGCTTCTCGAGCGCCAGGGCTACGTCGTCAAGGGCGAAGTCGGCGCGGCCGACATCGTTGCCGTCCGGGGCGCTGAGGACGCCGTCATCGTCGAGTTGAAGCTGCGATTCTCGCTGGCGCTGTTCCATCAGGCAGTAGCGCGCCAGAAGATCACCGATCATGTCTATATCGCCGTTTGCAGACCGACAGGGCGGACGGCAAGGCGCGCGCTGCGGGACAACCTCTCCCTGTGCCGGCGGCTGGGGTTGGGTCTGATGACCGTCCGCGGCGACGGTGCGGTCGATGTTCATTGTGATCCGGGGCCTTACTCTCCGCGCAAGGCCAAGGGCAGGGCTGCCCGCCTGCTGCGCGAGTTCGATCGGTTGCAGGGCGATCCGAATGCCGGGGGCGCCACCCGCCATGGCATCGTAACGGCCTATCGCCAGGACGCATTGAAATGCGCTGCCCATCTGGCCGAACACGGTGCCACCAAGGGCGCCGAGGTGGCCCGCGCCGCGCAAGTGCCCCACGCCACACGCCTGATGCGCGACAATCACTATGGCTGGTTCGAAAAGGTCGAGAAGGGCATTTACGCCCTTTCAGCCGCAGGGCGTGCGGGTTTGAAACACTGGGCCTGCAGTTGGGAAAACGATGACTAATCCGCGCTGGGCGCGGCGAAAAAAATTTTTCATCGGGATTGTTGACAGCTTCAGGGCGACCGCCTAGCTATACGCCGTTAGCACTCGCTGAGTGTGAGTGCTAACGCCTCGCGAAGCCGCGAGGAGGGGATTAACAACCTTTGAGCCTCAAGGAGCTGCAAAGATGGCATTCAAACCACTTCATGACCGGGTGCTGGTGCGCCGCGTGGAAAGCGAAGAGAAGACCGCCGGCGGTCTGATCATTCCCGACAGTGCAAAAGAAAAACCCAGCGAAGGTATTGTCGTTGCTTGTGGCGAAGGCGCCCGCAAGGACAGCGGCGAGCTGATCCCGATGGCCGTTTCCGAAGGCGACAAGATCCTGTTCGGCAAATGGTCGGGCACCGAAGTCACCGTCGACGGTGAAGAGCTGCTCATCATGAAAGAGAGCGACATTCTGGGCATTGTCGAGGCGTCGTCCGCCGCGAAGGCCGCCTGAACGCCTCGGATCATCTGAGACACGCAATTTACCGAAGATACGGAGAGAGACATGTCTGCAAAGGACGTCAAATTCGATACCGATGCCCGCAACCGCATGCTGAAGGGCGTCAACATCCTGGCTGATGCCGTCAAAGTGACCCTGGGCCCCAAAGGCCGCAACGTGGTGCTGGACAAATCGTTCGGCGCGCCGCGGATCACCAAGGACGGTGTTTCGGTCGCCAAAGAAATCGAACTGGAAGACAAGTTCGAAAACATGGGTGCGCAGATGGTGAAGGAAGTCGCCAGCCGCACCAACGACGAAGCCGGTGACGGCACCACCACCGCAACCGTTCTGGCTCAGGCCATCGTCAAGGAAGGCCTCAAGCAGGTTGCAGCCGGCCTGAACCCGATGGACCTCAAGCGCGGCATCGACATGGCAACCGCCAAGGTCGTCGAAGCCATCAAAGCCGCTGCCCGCGAAGTCAAGGACAGCGACGAGGTTGCGCAGGTTGGTACCATCTCGGCCAACGGCGAAGCTGAAATCGGCCGCCAGATCGCAGACGCGATGCAGAAGGTCGGCAACGAAGGCGTCATCACCGTCGAAGAGAACAAAGGTCTGGAAACCGAGACCGACGTCGTCGAAGGCATGCAGTTCGATCGCGGTTACCTGTCGCCCTACTTCGTGACCAATGCCGACAAGATGATCGCCGAGCTGGAAGACTGCATGATCCTGCTGCACGAGAAGAAGCTCTCGTCGCTGCAGCCGATGGTTCCGCTGCTGGAGCAGGTGATCCAGTCGCAGAAGCCGCTGCTGATCATTGCCGAGGACGTTGAAGGCGAAGCGCTGGCAACCCTGGTTGTCAACAAGTTGCGTGGCGGCCTGAAGATTGCTGCCGTCAAGGCTCCGGGCTTCGGCGATCGCCGCAAGGCCATGCTGCAGGACATCGCAATCCTGACCGGCGGTCAGGTCATCAGCGAAGAACTGGGCATGAAGCTGGAAAACGTTACCATCGACATGCTGGGTTCGGCCAAGAAGGTCACCATTTCGAAAGACGAAACCACCATCGTCGACGGTGCTGGCGAGAAGGCCGAGATCGAGGCACGCGTTGCCCAGATCCGCGCCCAGATCGAAGAAACCACCAGCGACTATGACCGCGAGAAGCTGCAGGAGCGCGTTGCCAAGCTGGCCGGCGGTGTTGCCGTGATCCGCGTCGGTGGCATGACCGAGGTTGAAGTGAAAGAGCGCAAGGACCGCGTGGACGACGCTCTGAACGCAACCCGCGCGGCCGTTCAGGAAGGTGTCGTCGTGGGTGGCGGTGTTGCCCTGGTTCAGGCCGGCAAGGCGCTGGGCGACGTGAAAGGCGCAAACGCCGATCAGGACGCAGGCATCAACATCATTCGCAAGGCCATTGAGGCTCCGCTGCGCCAGATCGCCGAGAACGCAGGCGTCGATGGTGCCGTGGTTGCCGGCAAGGTCCGCGAATCGACAGATCCGGCCTTCGGCTTCAACGCCCAGACCGAAGAGTATGGCGACATGTTCAAGTTCGGCGTGATCGACCCGGCCAAAGTGGTGCGGACCGCTCTGGAAGACGCAGCCTCGGTTGCCGGTCTGCTGATCACCACCGAAGCCATGGTTGCCGACAAGCCCGCCAAGGAAGGCGCTGGCGCCGGTGCCGGCATGCCCGACATGGGCGGCATGGGCGGCATGATGTAAACAATCGAATTCGCCTCGGCGAATTCGACCTCCCGATCAGGGAGCATCTGGTTAAGATGATGCGGGGTCGCCTTCGGGCGACCCCGTTTTTTTGCCGCGCACCGATGCACGCGGCGGACCGGTCGAAAACAGAAGATGTCGCGGGCGAAAGGAATGGGGTGAGTGTCGGCGATGAAACGGCTAAGGAGGGGGCATGCGACTGATTGCTCTGACCACTTTGACCATGTGCGCCTTTGCGGCCAACTCGGTCCTGACCCGGGCCGCTATTGACGGTGGCGCCAGCGACCCGGCCGGGTTCGCGGTCGTGCGGGTCATGTCCGGAGCCGTGGTTCTAGCCTGCCTTGTGATGCTGCGCTCTGGCCGGTTGCGGCTGTGGCATCCCCGCCGTATCGTCGGGGCAGGGGCGCTGTCCCTCTACATGGTCGGATTTTCCGCCGCCTACCTGACATTGGATGCCGGGCTTGGGGCACTGATTCTGTTTGGCGTCGTGCAATTGTCGATGTTCGCGGCCAGCAGCTTTGATGGGGCGGCTGCGGATAGGCGGCAGGTGGCGGGAGCGGTGGTCGCGATGGCCGGGCTGACTTGGGTCCTGTGGCCATCGGGCTCTGTTCGGGTGGATCCGACAGGCGCGGCTCTGATGGCCGCCGCGGGGGTCGGCTGGGCCGCGTATTCCCTTGCGGGCCGCACTGAAGGTGATCCGCTGGCGGGTACGGCCGCCAATTTCGTATGGGCGCTTCCGGTCACTGCGACCGTGCTGCTGGCGATCGGTGGCACATGGCACCTGACCCCTTGGGGTTTTGCGTTGGCCGCTCTCTCTGGCGGTGTCGCCTCGGGGCTGGGGTATGCTCTGTGGTATCGCATCCTGCCGTTGATGGCCCCGGCTCAGGCGGCGGTCGTGCAACTCAGCGTGCCGGTGATCGCCATCGTCGCGGGGGCGGTTTTGCTGAACGAGGCGCCCGGAGCGCGGCTTGTACTGGGCGCCGGTCTTGTTCTTGGCGGTATTCTGGTGGCGGTCTTGCAGCCGAAAGCCAGCTAGGTCTTTCCTCGGTCGGGATAAAGCATTATCTGGCGGGAATGCGTTTTCTGATCGTCATCCTTCTGTGCCTGGCGCCTTCGCTGGCGCACGCCAAATGCGTGGTTCTTCTGCATGGGCTTGCCCGGACCGAGGCATCCTTTTCGGTCATGGAGGAATTGTTCGAACTGCACGGTTATGACGTCGTGCGCCCGGGCTACCCTTCCACCGACCTGCCGATTCCCGAATTGGCGGACCAGACCTTGCCAGCGGCCTTTTCGGCCTGCAACGGCGACACGGCGAACGTGGTGGCGCATTCGATGGGCGGCATCCTGCTGCGCTATTGGCTGCAGGATCATCGCCCGGAAAACCTGGGCCGCGTGGTCATGCTGGGCCCGCCCAATCAAGGTAGCCAGCTGGTCGACGAACTAGGCGATCTCGAGGTGTTCGGCCTGTTGAACGGGCCTGCGGGACTGCAGCTGGGAACAGGCTCCGAGGGCATCCCCCGACGCCTGCCACCGGTGGATTTCAAACTCGGGGTGATCGCCGGGGAAAACTCGTTGAACCCTGTCTTTTCGGCGCTGGTCGACGGGCCGGACGACGGCAAGGTCGCGGTCGAGGAAACCAAGGTCGAAGGCATGGCCGACCACATCGTCTTGCCGGTGACACACACCTTCATGATGAACAACCCGCGGGTCATGGCCCAAGCGCTGCATTTCATCGAATACGGATCTTTCGACCGCAGCATCACCTGGCTGGACGGTGTTCTCGATATCATCGATGAGATCTGCATCGGCCAGGACTGCGGCGAACCCAACTCGGAGCCCACGCGGTGACCGCATTGGAACTTACCTTTACCGGGGCGCAGGTCCTGCACCCTGACTGCGGACTTGTCGGTGATGACCTCTCGATCGCCGATGGCTTGATCCAAGAAGGCGGCGGTGCGCCGGTCGTTGATCTGAACGGCTATCTGGTCCTGCCGGGCATCATCGACCTGCACGGTGACGGGTTCGAGCGTCACATCGCCCCGCGCCGGGGGGCCATGAAGCAGATGGACGAGGGAATCCGCGCCGCCGAGGCCGAGCTGGCGGCCAATGGCATCACCACCGCCGTGCTGGCGCAATTCTACAGCTGGGAGGGCGGCGTGCGCGGCCCTCGTTTCGCCGCCGACGTGTTCCGCGCGATCGCGGCGGTGAAGGGCAGCGTGGTCACTGACCTGATCCCGCAGTTGCGGTTCGAAACCCACCTGCTGGACGATTATGCCGACCTGCCGGGGCGCATCGCTGACTGGCAGGTGCCCTATGTCGTGTTCAACGATCACCTGCCGCATGACCGTCTGGCGCAGGGGCGCACCCCGCCGCGTTTGACGGGGCAGGCGCTCAAGGCCGGTCGCAGCCCCGAGGCGCATCTGAAGATGCTGCAGCAGATGCATGCCCGGACCTCCGAGGTACCCGCCGCGCTTGATGCGCTGTGCGCGGCGCTGGCCCAACAAGGCGTGCGTCTGGGCAGCCATGACGACGCGACGGCAGAGGCCCGTTCCCAATGGCGCAAACGCGGCGTGCATATCGCCGAATTTCCCGAAACGCTCGAGGCGGCCGAGGCAGCCAAGGCTGCGGGCGATCACGTCATTCTGGGCTCGCCCAACGTGGTGCGGGGCGGATCGCACAAGGGCAATGTCAGCGCGCTGGACCTGCTCGCCATGGGGCTGTGCGATGCGCTGGCGTCGGACTATCACTATCCCAGCCCGCGCAGGGCGGCACTGATGCTGATGAAATCGGGGCTGATGGATCTGGCGGGCGCATGGGCGCTGGTGTCGTCGGGGCCAGCGCGGATACTTGGCCTAAAGGACCGCGGGTCGCTGCAACCCGGCCAACGCGCCGATCTGGTCATTCTAGACGCTGAAACGCAGCGCGTGGCGGCAACCATCGCCGGCGGCCGGGTCAGTTTCCTGTCGGGGGATATCGCCGGGCGGTTCGTCGCCGCGGCGCGCTAGCGTTTGATCCGGTTGAAATGGCCCATCTTGCGGCCCGGCTTGACCTCGGCCTTGCCATACAGGTGCAGGGCCACGTCACGCTGTTGCGCAAGCTCGGGCACGCGGTCCATGTCGTCGCCGATCAGGTTCTCCATCACCACATCCGCGTGACGCTGCCCATCGCCCAGCGGCCAGCCGGCCACGGCGCGGATATGCTGCTCGAACTGATCGACCGCGCAGCCGTTCTGCGTCCAGTGACCCGAGTTGTGAACGCGCGGCGCGATCTCGTTCACGATCAGGCCCTGCGGTGTCACGAACAGTTCGACCCCCATGACGCCGACATAATCCAGCGCGTTCAGGATATTCGCGGCCAGCAGCACCGCGTCGGTCCGCAGGGCAGGGGACAGGCGCGCGGGCACCGTGGTCGTGTGCAGGATGCCGTCGCGATGCACGTTCTCGCCGGGGTCGAAACAGGCCACCTGGCCGTCCAGCCCGCGGGCGGCGATGATCGACACCTCGTGGCTGAAATTCACGAAGCCTTCCAGGATCGCGGGTGCACCCTGCATGTCGGCCAGCGCGGCCCGGGCGTCCTCGGGCGTCTTCAGCCGCGCCTGCCCCTTTCCGTCATAGCCGAAGCGGCGGGTCTTGAGGATCGCCGGCGTGCCGATCCGTTCGATGGCGGCCTGCAGGCTGTCCAGGTCGGTCACATCGGCAAAGGGTGCGGTGTTCAGGCCCAGACCTTGCAGGAATGTCTTTTCGGTCAACCGGTCCTGGCTGACCCGCAGCGCCTCGCGGCCGGGCCGGATGGGGCGGTGCGACTCCAGAACGTCCAGCGCCTCGGTCGGGATGTTTTCGAACTCGTAGGTGATGACATCGACGGATTGCGCAAAAGCGGCCAGCGCCTCGGCATCCTCATAGGATGCGGTGGTCACGCGATGCGCCACCTGGCCCGCGGGCGGGTTGGCGCCCGGCTCAAAAATATGGGTCACGAAGCCCAGTCGCGCCGCGGCCATCGACAGCATTCGGCCCAATTGGCCGCCGCCCAGAATTCCGATCACCGCGCCGGGCTGCAAGGGGCTACTCATCGCGGGGCTCCTCGGGGATCGAGTCCGACAGTGCCGCACGCCAGGCGTCCAGCCGGTCGGCCAGGGCTGCGTCCTGCAGGGCCAGAATGCCAGCGGCCATCAGGCCGGCATTGGTGCCGCCGGCCGAACCGATGGCCATGGTCGCAACCGGAAAGCCCTTGGGCATCTGCACGATGGAATAGAGCGAGTCGACACCGGACAGCGCCCGCGTCTGAACTGGAACGCCGATCACCGGCACCCGCGTCTTGGACGCCATCATGCCCGGTAGGTGCGCGGCACCGCCAGCGCCGGCGATGATCACCTGAAGCCCGCGCTGCACGGCGCTCTTCCCGTACTCCCACAGACGGTCCGGCGTACGGTGGGCCGAGACGATTTTGGCCTCGTAGGCCACACCCAGTTCGTCCAGTATCTCTGCAGCGCCTTTCATGGTGGGCCAGTCCGACTGGCTGCCCATGATGATTCCGACCTTGATCTCGCTCATCTGCCCTGTTCCCCGCCTGCGTTAGGAAGCGCGCACTATAGTGAAATCCGCTTGCGTGGCAATGCGGTTGACCGCGCCGGATCAGGCGATGATGTCAGGGGTCAGGCGATCCTCGATCAGCCGGATGATGTCCTTAAGGCGCAGCTTCTGTTTCTTCAGACGCTTCACCGTCAGCTGGTCGGCGGTGCCGGTCGCCTCGAGCGCCTTGATCGCCTCGTCCAAGTCGCGGTGCTGCTGGCGGAACACCTCCAGTTCGACGCGCAGAACCTCGTCGGTTTTCATCGAAATGTCGGTGGGCGCATTCATGGGCGACTCATTCGTGGCTGGTGGTGCGTGACCCACAGAATAGTGCGTTCGGGTGAAATCTCCTAGACCTTGTGGTCGGCCGTATTTCACCCCATATTCTAATGTGCGCGGTTGCCGACTTGGGGCCGCGCATCACGTCGCTTTGACAAAGAAGGACGAGAAAACGTGTCAAAACTTACTCTTGGCTCATACCCGCATCTTCTGGGGTTCGAGCAGTTGGAACGCCTTCTGGAACGGTCCGCAAAGGCCGGAAACGAAGGGTATCCGCCCTACAACATCGAACAGACATCCGATCACTCGTACCGCATCACCCTGGCCGTGGCCGGGTTTTCCGAAGACGACCTGTCGATCACCATCGAGGATCGGCAACTGGTGATCCGGGGCCGTCAACGCGACGACAGCGAGGGGCGCGTGTTCCTGCATCGCGGCATCGCGGCCCGTCAGTTCCAGCGCATGTTCGTTCTGGCCGACGGGGTCGAAGTGGGCGAGGCCATCATGGAAAACGGTCTGCTGCACATCGACCTGACCCGCGCCGTGCCGGAAGCCGTGGTGCAGACGATCAACATCAGGAAAGGGTAAGCCATGAATACACCGTATGAAATCAACACCGAAGGCGATCGGATCGTCTATGTGAAAGCCGTGGACGTGGCCAAGCTGCCGCATGAGGTGCGCGCGCAGGCCGGAGATCTGGAGCATCTCTATGCCGTCCACAACTCGGACGGGCAGCAATTGGCGCTGGTTGCCGACCGCAAGCTGGCCTTCGTTCTGGCCCGCCAGCATGACCTGTCGCCGGTGGCCGTGCACTGACACGGCCCGCGACGGCGCAGTTCAGGCCGCGCGAATGGACATACTCCCACCCGCAGGGCCCGGCCCTGAGCGCAGACCGACAGGGCACGAGGGCACATGAGCTGGTTCGAATTCGATTGGGTGGACGCCTTCAGCGACCGCGCCTTTGGCGGAAATGGCTGTGCGGTCGTGCATGAGGGTGCACATCTGCCCGTTTCGGTCTGCACAGCCTTCGTCCGCGAAACCTCGTTGGTGGAATGCACCTTTACCGGCCCTTCGGACGTGGCCGATGTCCGGGTGCGCTATTTCCTGGCCAGCCGTGAAATTCCCTTTGCCGGTCACCCGACCATAGCCACCGTGGCCGCGATGCGCAGTCGCGGGCTGATCTTGGGCAACGCCCTGACCCTGGAAACCGGTGCGGGGATCGTGGGCATCCGTTTGGATGGCGACCAGATCGAGATGACGCAGGTCGCGCCGGAGTTCGGCCCGCATGTCGCGCCCGAGCTGGTGGCGGCCGCCATCGGGCTGCCCGCCAGCGCGATCGTTTCGCCGCCGCAGTTGGTTTCGACCGGGCTGCCGTTCTGCATTACCGTCCTGCGCGATCACGCGGCCCTGCGCGCGGCACAACTGAACCTGGATGCGCTGCGCCAAGTGGCGCAGACGGCGGGCTATTCAGGCGCCGACATGGCCGAACCTTTCCTGGTGACGCTGCAAGGCGCAACCGAGGCGGGCGACACGTTCTCGCGCCTGCTACTGGCCCCGCCCAGCCCGCCGGAAGACCCGTTCACCGGATCGGCCACCGGCGCCATGGCGGCGTATCTGTGGAAATACGGGCTTATGGCCAAGGACAGCTTTGTCGCCGAACAGGGCCACGACATGGGCCGACCGGGGCAGGCCGTCGTCACCCGCGTGGGGCCGCCGGATGCGATGACGGGCATCAAGGTCGCCGGGTGCGGGTTCGTCCTGATGCGCGGCCAGACCGACCTGCCGGACACCCTGCAATGACCGAATCTGCGATCGCGATCCTGCCCTACGGCCACCGTCTGGGGCCGAAACTGACATCGGTGCCGCTGTCCGATCTGATCTGGCCTTTGGGCTGCCCCGAGCGGTTGACGGGCAAGACCGTGGGTGACCTGAC
This sequence comes from Ruegeria sp. BHSB172, assembly GCF_059613165.1. Classification (NCBI taxonomy): domain Bacteria; kingdom Pseudomonadati; phylum Pseudomonadota; class Alphaproteobacteria; order Rhodobacterales; family Roseobacteraceae; genus Ruegeria; species Ruegeria sp. BHSB172. The sequence goes on along the minus strand of NZ_JBXWRZ010000002.1, from coordinate 166,885 downwards.
ACCATCGGACCATCTGCTCATGTATCCCAACTCGACTGTGCATTTGCGGCTGCGGCGCGGCACGCGGGCGCGGATATCTCTGATGATGGGCGAGCCGTCGGCCATCCATGGCAAGCATGACCGGATGCTGCGATGGACCTGGCGGCGATTCTTCCGGGTGTTCACCTTCCACGAGGTGTTGCTGGACAGCTTGCCCAACGCGGTGTTCCTGCCCTATGGCGTGACCCAGGTGCCCGATTGGCGCGACTTGGACGTGACCAAACACCGGTCGTGCTCGCTGATCGCCTCGGCCAAGCGCGATCTCGAGGGGCATCAGCTACGCCATGCGGTGATCGACTGGGCGCGCGAAGCGGGGGCCGATGTCGACATCATGGGCCGTGGCTACAACCCGTTCGAGCGCAAATCCGACGGGCTGGCGCCTTATCGCTATTCGGTCATCATCGAAAACGTGCGTGAGCGGAACTACTTTTCAGAAAAACTGACTGACGCGATCCTGTGCGCGACCGTGCCGATCTATTGGGGCTGCCCGAATATCGGTGATTTTTTCGATACCAAGGGCATGATCCTGTGTAACAGCCAAGCCGATATCCAGCGTGCGATTCAATCGGCGTCCGAAGAGGATTATCAATCACGCCTGCCGCATCTGCGGGCCATACAGGACAAGGCGGCGTGGTTCGGCGATTTCGAAACCCGCGCGGCACAGGCCCTGCGTGACGCCTTGCGCGGCTGACGATCACCTTTGGCGCCGGACCAAAAAGAAAGGCCCCCGGAAACCGGGGGCCTCTGAACTTTGGGGCAGCTCGGATCACGACGCCGCGATCAGCCCCATGCTTTCCAGCTTCAGCAGAACCTGGTGGGCGCAGTTGTCCACGTCCACATTCTCAGTCTCGACCCGCAGTTCCGGGTTTTCGGGCACGTCATAGGGGTCCGAAATTCCGGTGAATTCCTTGATCTTGCCTTCGCGCGCCAGCTTGTACAGGCCCTTGCGGTCGCGGCGCTCGCATTCCTCGAGGCTGGTGGCCACGTGGACCTCGCAGAAGGCGCCAAACTGCTCGATCTCCTCACGCACGGCGCGGCGTGTGGCCGCGTAGGGTGCGATCGGGGCACAAATGGCAATGCCGCCATTCTTGGTGATCTCGGAGGCCACATAGCCGATGCGGCGGATGTTCAGGTCGCGGTGTTCCTTCGAGAAGCCCAGTTCCGAGCTGAGGTTCTTGCGGACGATGTCACCATCCAGCAGCGTGACGGGACGGCCGCCCATCTCCATCAGCTTGACCATCAGAGCGTTGGCGATGGTCGATTTGCCCGAGCCCGAGAAACCGGTGAAGAAGACGGTAAAGCCCTGCTGGCTGCGCGGCGGATAGCGGCGGCGCAGCTGCTCGACCACCTCGGGGAACGAGAACCACTCGGGGATCTCGAGCCCTTCGCGCAGACGGCGGCGCAGTTCGGTGCCCGAGATGTTCAGGATCGTGACGTTGTCCTTGTCCTCGATCTCGTCCGCGGGTTCGTACTGGGCGCGCTCCTGCACATAGACCATGTGTTTGAAGTCGACCATCTCGATGCCGATCTCGTCCTGGTATTTGCGGAACAGGTCCTGCGCGTCGTAGGGACCATAGAAGTCCTCGCCCTGGCTGTTCTTGCCCGGGCCGGCATGGTCACGGCCGACGATGAAATGGGTGCAGCCGTGGTTCTTGCGGATAAGGCCGTGCCAGACCGCTTCGCGCGGGCCTGCCATGCGCATCGCCAGGTTCAGCAGGCTCATCGTAGTTGTCGAGGCCGGGTATTTGTCCAGCACCGCCTCATAGCAGCGTACGCGGGTGAAGTGGTCGACATCGCCGGGCTTGGTCAGGCCTACGACCGGATGGATCAGCAGGTTGGCCTGCGCCTCACGCGCGGCACGGAAGGTCAGTTCCTGGTGCGCGCGGTGCAGCGGGTTGCGGGTCTGAAACGCGACGATGCGGCGCCAGCCCAGCTTGCGGAAATAGGCGCGCAGCTCGTTCGGCGTGTCGCGGCGGGCTTTGAAGTCGTAATGCACCGGCGGCTGGATGCCGGTCACGGGACCGCCAAGGTAAACCTTCCCGGCCACGTTGTGCAGATAGTTGACGGCCGGGTGCGCCAAGTCGTCAGCACCGAAAACCTTTTCGGCCTCGCGCGACTTGTCCGGGGTCCAGCGGTCGGTCACCGTCATGGTGCCCAGGATCACGCCTTCCTGGTCGCGCAGGGCGATGTCCTGACCCAGCTCGATCTGTTCGGCGAACTCTTCACTGACATCCAGTGTGATCGGCATCGGCCAAAGGCTGCCATCGGCCAGGCGCATTTTCTCGACCACGCTGTCATAGTCGGCTTGGGTCAGGAAACCCTTGAGCGGGTTGAACCCGCCGTTCATCAGCAGTTCCAGGTCGCAAATCTGGCGCGGGGTCAGATCCCAGCTGGTCAGGTCGGCGGCTTCGACCTTCAGCTTCTGTGCGGATTCATAAGAAACATACAGCTCCGGGATCGGGGCCAGATTACTCAACATCGTCATTGCAATACTCTTGTCGCAGTGTGGTTGCTTGGTGATTCAGGTGCGTTCCGTGGGGGCATGTGCCCCGGTCGGTGAGCAAAGTCCACACCGTTTCATGAAACAAAGGAGGATATGCGCGGTTTTTGCCGGTTTTGGAAGAATTTTCCCCGAAAATCTCGCGAACGTAGCCAGATTTCTGCAAATCGCCGACAATCGGGTCAGTCGGCGATGATTTGTTCCGCGGGCGCCAGCAAAGTGTTCAGATCGCTGGCACGTTCAACCGCCAGCGCGGCCAGCGGTTCCGACACGCCGCGCAGCAGGAAACTTCGCAAGGTCAGCGCATCGGTCGCGACCCCCGCCGCGCGCAACACGATCTCCGAGGCCAGAAGCTCGACCCCAAGGGCTTTGGTTTCGCTCTCCAGGCGGCTGGCCACGTTGACCGCGTCGCCGATGATCGTGCGGGCTGCATGACCGGCAGCACCGATTTCGCCCAGGACCAGATCGCCCAGATGCAGGCCCATGCCGATGCGGATCTCGGGGCTGTTTTCCGCAGCCAGCTTCTGGTTGAACCGCTGCAGGGCCCGGCTGATATTTGCGGCGGACTTCAATCCGGCCCGGGCCGAACTGGCCGCATCCGCCGTTTCGTAGACCGCCAGCAACCCGTCGCCCATGTATTTGTCGACGGTGCCCCCGTCGGCGGTGATGGCCGGAACGATCGCATCGAAGAACCGGTTCAACAGAAACACGATGTCGTAGGGCAGTTGCCCGGTGGTGCGCGCCGTAAAGCCGCGCATGTCGAGAAACAGCACGGCCAGTTTCCATTCCTGCCCCTGGCTGGCATGGGCGCGTTGCCGCCCGCCGTCGGGCCGGAACACCCGGAACACGGTCAGCGGATCCTGGGGGCGGACCTGGCAGGCGAGGCGCGTGCGTTCGGCGGCTCCAACAGCCTTCAGGCTGCGCGCCTCGGACGAGCTGGGCGCGGGCAGCCGGTCCGCGCCGTCTTCGACGATCACCCGGCAGGTGGTGCATCGCCCTTTGCCGCCGCACAGGGCGGTATGGGGAACGCCGTTGGCCCGCGAGATTTCCAGCAGGGTCAGCCCTTTTTCCGACACCACCTCGGGGCCGTCCACATAACGCACCCGGACCGAATGCCGCCTGCGCCATATCTTGCGCCCGAAATGCACCGCGAGCGCCGCGCCCAGCGCCACCCAGAACACCATCAGCGCGTTGTCTTTCACTCTGAGCATGGTTTCAAAGGCTTCGGGGCGGGGCCAGTTGTAATGTTCGACATACTGCTCGCGCAGGTCGGGAACGGCGAAATCGGCCCAGATGCGCCGCCCCTCGGTCAGCAGGCCGGCCAAGGCAAAGCCGGGAATGAACACGGCGACGCCGATCAGATAGGGCACCAGCTTGCCCCACCAGCGGGTCAGTCTCAGCCACATGTGCAGCCCGATGCAGCCGTGGATCCAAACCACCAGCATCAACGTGCTCTGCATCCAGATGGCCACGTTGGGCCACATCAGGATGATGATGTAACCCATCTCGTCATTGACGCCGAAAACCTCATGCGCATAGCGCGTGTGCACGATATGCGAGATCAACTGTAGGGGGATCAACAGTCCCAGCACCACTTGCAGGGCTGTTTGAAAAGGCATGCGCAGCGTCCGGCGCCGGGCGATCGACACCAGGGCAAGCCCGGCATGGGTCAGCAGTGCAGAATACAGCAGAACGCCACCCAGAACATGCCGGGTGACCTGCTGCCGCGCATCCTGCATCCCGTGCAGGTGGTCGGTGTGAAACAGACCCAGCCCTATATTCAGGAAATGAAAGAAGGCGAAGGTGAACAGAACCAAGCCGCTAGCGATGCGCAGGCGGGTCGTCCAACTGCCCTGCCAAAGAGGGTTGCCCAATCTATCACCCGTTTCTTACGTGCGTGCCGTAAGTCTGCGGCGCGGGGGTACCCCGGGTCAAGCGTAGGGCAAAACGAAAAAAAAACGCGGCACCTGCGTGCCGCGTTTTAGGGGTCATTCCTGTTCGGCCAGGAACCGTTCGGCATCCAGCGCCGCCATGCAGCCCATTCCGGCCGAGGTCACCGCCTGCCGATACACATGGTCGGTCAGGTCGCCGGCCGCGAACACGCCGGGGATCGAGGTCTGCGTGGTGCCGGGTTTGGTTTTGACATAGCCGCCCATATGGGTTTCCAGCACGTCCTTGACCAGCTCGTTGGCGGGTGCGTGGCCGATGGCGACGAACACACCCTTGCAGGGGATCTCGGTGATCTCGCCGGTCTTGACGTTTCTCACCCGCACGCCTTCGACGCCCAGCGGATCCTCGGTGCCGAACACCTCTTCCAGTTCGTGGAACCACAGCGGCTCGATCTTTTCGTTCTTGAACAGGCGGTCTTGCAGTATCTTTTCGGCGCGCAGCTCGTCCCGGCGGTGGATCAGCGTGACCTTGCTGGCGAAATTGGTCAGGAACAGCGCTTCTTCCACGGCGGTGTTGCCGCCGCCGATCACCACGATCTCCTGCCCACGGTAGAAGAAGCCGTCACAGGTGGCGCAGGCCGAAACACCGAAGCCCTTGAATTTCTCCTCCGACGGCAGCCCCAGCCATTTGGCGCGCGCACCGGTCGCCAGGATCACCGCGTCGGCAGAATAAATCGTGCCGCTGTCACCCTTGGCGGTGAAAGGACGTTTGGACAGGTCCAGGTCGTTGATGATGTCACCGATCACCTCGCAGCCCATGGCCTTGGCGTGATCCTGCATGCGCACCATCAGATCCGGGCCCTGAACCTCGGTGTCGCCGGGCCAGTTTTCGACCTCGGTGGTGGTGGTCAACTGGCCGCCCGGCTCGATGCCCTGCACCAGAATCGGGTTCAGCATCGCGCGGCTGGCATAGATGCCCGCGGTGTATCCGGCAGGCCCCGATCCGATGATAAGAACCTTTGTGTGTCGTGTCTCGGCCATGGAATCCCCACTCGAATTTGCCTGTGCCCGTCGCGGGCGCCGGACCTCGATATAGCGGTGGCATCGCACGGCTTAAAGCCCCTTCCTGTCACGCCTGCGTCAGGCGGGGCGGGCAGGGTCGGCGCGAAAAGAAAATTGCGCAGATGCGAAAGAATATTGCGCGCAGCCTGGGTGCTGATATAAGAACCGAAAAATTCAGGAGCACCGCATGGTCACGACACGGCTGGATGAGATCGACCGAAAGATCCTTGCAGAATTGCAGGCGGATGGGCGCATGACCAATGTCGAACTGGCAAAACGCGTTGGAATTTCAGCGCCGCCCTGCCTGCGCCGCGTGCGCACGCTCGAGGAGGCCGGGTACATCCGCGGCTACCACGCCGAGGTCAACGCCCGCGAGCTGGGATTCGAAGTTCAGGTTTTTGCGATGGTGGGACTGGAAAGCCAGGCCGAGGCGGAACTGCGGGCGTTCGAAGACCGCTGCCGCGACTGGCCGCTGGTCCGGGAATGCCACATGCTGAACGGCGAGGTGGACTTCATCCTGAAATGCGTCGCCCCCGACCTCAGCAGTTTTCAACAGTTCCTGACGGGCGAGTTGCTGACCACGCCCAACGTGGCCAGCGTCAAGACCTCGCTTGTCATCCGCGGCGCCAAGGACGAACCGGGCGTCCCGTTCGACGTGCTGGAAGAACGGATGAACCGGACGGCGTGACCCCGGCCTGCGCCGTTTGCGGTGCGCAAGGCGGCAAGATAGCGGCGATGGCCAACGAAATGGCCCAACTGATCAAGATCTGCATGTTTCCCCCACTTTGATGCAGTTTAAAGTAGTAAGTAGATTGTTCAGGCGATGATCGAGTCCATTTCTCCGTCTCGAGCGCGTTCCATGGCCAGCGGTCCGAAGTCGTTGATTGAATGGACGTGCGCGAACAGATTGAGATAGACCGCCCGCAAGGCGGGGGTCATCATCCGCAAAGCCGTCAGGCCGGGGTGGTAGGTTTCGAACTGCAGGCCGTCCACGTTGATCACTGCATGGCGCCTAAGGCAGATGTGGAACAACTCGACTGGGGTCGGCGGCAAGGTCTCGATCACGTTCATGCCGTCCTGGAATTCATCCACTGGGGTCAGCATCGGCTGACCGTTGTTCAGGTGCCGCAAATGCGCGGGTGTGGCCAAAAGGCGTGCCGCGGGCCCTGCGATTACGCCGGATTGCGGTTTTTGCAGCCCGAAGGCGTCGGCCATGATCCGCGTCAGCGGGCGGGTTCGGCCCCGCGCGTCGGGACGCCCCGGGATCAGGGTGACCGACCCTTTCCATAGAACCGTCTGCGATGTCCCGTCATGGGTCAGCACCGTGTCGCCAGGCAGAAGATCCTCAATTGCCAAAGGCCCGTGTTCAGTCTCCAACAGCGACCCGCGGGAAAACGCGCAGAAGGCGTCTTCGAAGACCGGTAGAGCGGGCGCGATATGCCTGGTTTGCGAAATGTCGCCATTTGCCAGCAGGGCGCTGACTTCGTAGCGGCGCAGCTGCGGCCGGGGCGCGTGGCCGGGCTGATCGCCACTTTGCGTCAACGGTGCTGTTTCAATAGCGTTTCTCGCTGCGCGCATCAGAGAATTTGGAAAAGTCATGAAATCTTGATCCTCTCAAATGACCATCTGGGCGATTGCAGCGTGGCCGCATTCGCGTCTGACGGTTCGTATTCCTGTCTCGAGGAGTGATACGTGGCCCGGCAACAACCCGGGCAGGCAGTGCAGAAAATACACGTCATACATTCGGTCAAATCATTGACCCCCCAGACAAACTCGTAAACCGCGGACGAAATTGTCCACGCACTCATGCCCCTGGCACATTTCTCCGCGCATTCAGTGCGCGGACGGCGCATCCGGTCGGGGCAGGCCCGAGATGCGCAGGCGACCATGGGCAGGCAGCTTGCCCAGGATCGCTGTCCGGATCAGGACTGCAGTGCCAGACGGCGCGCAACCCTGACGGATCTGCTGGATACCCGTTTCCAGGGCATTTCCAGCTTTTGGTTCGATGTCGCGGCTATGACGCCGCGAAGAAAACGCGATTTCGACTTCATGTCACATCCTGCGCAGTTTTGTGGGGATCACCCGTTTTTGTGGGGGTCGCCCGTTTCCCGCTGAGAATTCCGGACCATTGCGGCACTGATATGGCCGCACTGGGATCAATTGGAGATGGGATGTGTTTGGTCTTTACGCGCCTCTTTTTTTATCGGTCAGCCATACGGACGAGGCCCCGCGTCCAAAGCTTTGATAACCGTCCGAAAACTCTTCTGATTCCGCCTTCGATGTTTTCACGGAATTGTGGCGAAAAGGGGGCGTCGGAACAAATTTTCGCCGAAGTCTACAGCCGGATCGCAGAGATCAGTCGCCCGTAATCGGCTTCGCCCGCATGGGTCGCGCGTCGATAGGAATAAAACCGCTCCGGGTCGGAATAGGTGCAGTGGCGCGTCCATTCGGCATGCCCGACGCCGGCCCGCCGCAGCCGGTGCAGCCCAAAGGCCGGCAGGTCGAACAGCATCCGGTCACCTTGGCCATTCGCGAAAAAGCGGGTGTTGTCAGGATCATCGGCGATGAAATCGTCCAAAAATTCGGGGCCTACCTCATAGGCGCGTTGCGAGATCGTGGGCCCGATCACCGCCCGAATGTTTGCTCGTCGGGCGCCCAGCGTCTCCATCGTGTCGAGCGTGGCCTCGAGCACGCCTTCCAAAGCGCCGCGCCAGCCGGCATGGGCGGCGCCGATCACGTTTGCTTCAGGATCGGAAAACAGCACCGGTTGACAGTCGGCGGTCAGTACAGTCAGGGCCAGACCCGGCGTGGCGGTCACGATCGCGTCGGCCTTGGGTTTGTCGCCAAGGATCGGTCCTTCGATCGTGACGATGGCAGGCGAATGTACTTGGTGAACACCGATCAACGCCTCGGGCGCGATCTCCATCGCAGCAGCCACGCGGCGGCGGTTCAGCGCGACCGCCTCGCTCTGGTCCGAGGACCCCAGCCCACAGTTCAGTCCCGCAAATATGCCCGACGATGCGCCGCCGCGGCGGCTGAAGAAACCGTGTCGAACAGGTGAAAGCAAGTCCGAGGTCAGAATTTCCAGTGTCATGGCTCGAGTCCCGGTGGCGGTGCTGCGGGTTTGCAGTACAGGCCCAGCACCTTGAACAGGTTTCCCATTTCCTCGGGGTGCGTCAACCGTCGATGTGCGGCGACCAGCATGTTCAGCGCATCGCCCGTCAGCGGGCCTGCCAAAGTCTGCGCACGCTGGGTGATGCCCAGCCGTTCAAGGAACACCCCTTGCGGCGTCAGCCGGGTATGGGCGCAGCCCGCGGCGCGGGCGGCTTGGGCCAGCAGCTCGAAGTCCACATGGGCCGTCAGATCGGCCTGGCCGGGGCTGGCCAGCGGGTCGGCCCGTTCGTGTCCCTTCAGGGCCTGGAACGTGTCGCCCAGCGAAAGCCAGTCGCCATAGTCGATGATCAGGCCCACGCCGCCATGGGTGCGGATCCGGCGGGCGATCTCGGTGACGACGGGAACAGCGGCGGCACAAAGTTCGACCAGATCGCCATCCCGCGTGTCCTTGAGCCGCGCGGTCAACGCCGGCTGCGCTGCCCGTGCGCCCAGGCCAAAGGCCAGATCGTCGCCCTTGAGCCCCACCAGGCGCTCGCGCCAGCCGTCGCCGTCGCGCAGGAACTGGCGGATGGGCAGGGCGTCAAAGAACTCGTTGGCCACCAAGTATAGGGGCAGGTCCGGCAACGCGCCAACCTGTACGATCCAGTCCGGCGCGTGCCCCGCCAGCGCCTCGGCCTGCAGGCCGCGCAGCACCGGCGACGCCTCGAGCAGCACCACCTGTGCCGCGTCGTGAAACCCCGGCACCCCCTTGGTGGCCCGCAGGATGTCGGCCATCAACGTGCCGCGCCCGGGGCCGAGTTCGGCCAGCGCAAACCGATCCGGCTTGCCCTGGTCGATCCAGGCTTGGGCCAGGCACAACCCGATCAGTTCCCCGAACATCTGGCTGATTTCGGGGGCGGTGACGAAATCGCCCTGCGCGCCCAGAGGGTCGCGGGTGGTATAGTAGCCGTAAGTCGGATGCAGCAGGCACTCGGCCATGTAGTCGGCGATGCTCATCGGCCCGTCCTGCCGGATGCGGGCAATCAGATGGTCTCGCAGGTTCATCCCGCCCTCCGGGCGCGTAGCGCGAACCACAGGCCGAGCGCGATCATCGGCAGGGACAACAACTGGCCCATGGTCAGGCCATAGCCGCCGACATGCAAGGCCAGACCCAGCGGGTTGCCGGGCGAGACGAATTGGGCATCGGGCTGGCGAAAGAACTCGACGATGAATCGCGACGCACCATAGCCCGCCAGGAACACGCCCATAACCCGGCCCGGCCAGTGAAACGCCCCGCGCCGATAGACCAGCCACAAAAGAAGCGCGCCCAACAGCAGCCCTTCGAGCGCGGCCTCGTACAGTTGCGAGGGATGGCGGGCGCATATCCCGACGGCTACGTTGGCGCAATCCTGCGCCTCCGTTCCCGGAAAGATCACCGCCCAAGGCAGGTCGCTGGGTCGGCCCCATAACTCGGCATTGACGAAATTGGCCAGCCGCCCCAGCAGCAGCCCAGGCGGCACGGTGTGCGCGATCAGGTCGGCCAGCGGCAGAATCGGCACCGTGTTGCGCCGCGCATACAGATATGCGGCGGTCACCACGCCCAACAGCCCGCCATGGAATGACATGCCGCCCTGCCACACTTTCAGAATGTCCAGCGGATGGCTCAGATAATATCCCGGCTGATAGAACAGCACGAAACCCAGCCGACCACCCAGGATCACGCCCAGGATGATCCAGGTGATCAGGTCCTCCAATTGCTCGGGGCGCATCGGCGGGGTCTGATGGGGCCACAGGGCCGGGCGCCGCAGCGCCATCAGCGCCATGCGCCACGCGATCAGGATGCCGGCGATATAGGCCAGCGCATACCACCGCAGCGCGAATTCCACCCCGAAGGCGGAAATCGAGAACAGCTCGGGCGACAAATCGGGAAAGTTCAAAACAGCCTGCATGTGCGTCTCATTGCCCGGGGTTCGCGGGGCAAGTCAACCTTGAGCCCGCGCCCCTGATCCCCCATATAGGGGTCAACCGCGATACCGGAGAAGTGACATGCAGACCCGCAACAAGTTTCTGGACGATATGTCCCAGCTGATGACCAACGCGATGGGTGTGGCCCAGGGCGCGCGGGAAGAGGCCGAGAATGCGATGAAGTCGCTGCTCGACCGTTGGCTGGCCGATCGCGATTTCGTCACGCGTGAGGAATTCGACGCCGTCCGCGCCATGGCCCAAAAGGCGCGCGAAGAGAACGCCGCGCTCGAGGCGCGCATCGCCGCGCTGGAGGCCAAGCTGGACAAGTAAGCCAGGTCGGGGCGCTCCGCGCCCGAATCCCTGGTCAAAAACTTCGGAAAAAACGCTCCTTTTCGCAGGGTCCGGGCCGGGATCCTGCGGTGAGGTGAATCTTGCCGTCAGTTGAGCATAAATCAAGACAAACCTGCGATTGCCGCCAATATTTTGATCGCCGTTGCCATCCATCCACAACTTATTGCTGTTATCCCCAAGTTTGGGGGTTGTCAGAGTCCGGCCTGCAGCGCACCATATTTAGTACAGGCCAAAGGGGGAAGCCCGGCTTGTAGAGCAGGCAACTAGCGCTGGGGCGCTGCCAGCCCCGAAATGCTAGATTTTCAGTGAGGTGGCATCATGGCCCTGTCCGAGCATTTTCTGGAAGAAGATCTTCATCCGATCGACATTGTCGAACATCTGGCCGAGCATCACGACTGGGATTTCGACCGGATCGGCGACGACCAGATCGCCATGGCGGTCGAAGGCCAGTGGCGCACCTACTCGATCACCCTGGCTTGGTCCAATTACGACGAAACGTTGCGCATGGTCTGTTCGTTCGAGATGGAGCCGCCATCCGACCGGATTGGTGATCTGTACGAACTGCTGAATCACATGAATGATCAATGCTGGGCCGGGGCCTTCACCTATTGGGCTAACCAGAAGCTGATGGTCTATCGGTACGGCTTGGTTCTGGCGGGTGGCCAGTCGGCCAGCCCCGAGCAGATCGACACGATGATCACCGCCGCCGTTCTGAGCGCCGAGCGCTACTATCCGGCGATCCAGCTGGTGACCTGGGGCAACCGCAGTGCCGAAGAGGCGATGCAAGTCGCCATTGCAGAGGCCTACGGCCGCGCGTAAAGCTTTGCCCTGAACCGCAAAAGCAGGGGAGGGGCGATCATGGACATGTCACGCGTCGCAGATCAGGGGCTGGTGCTTCTGGGATGCGGCAAGATGGGGTCGGCCATGCTGGCCGGCTGGCTGGAGCACGGATTGCCCGCCGCCTCGGTCTGGGTGGTCGACCCGAACCCCTCGGATTGGCTCAGGGCGCAGGGGGTCAACCTGAACACTGCGCTGCCCGAATCCCCAGCGGTGGTTCTGGTGGCGGTCAAGCCGCAGATGATGGGTGATGCGCTGCCGGCGATCCGGGCGCTGGGTGGGGGCGGCAGCCTGTTCATCTCGGTCGCCGCGGGGACCCAGATCGCCAGTTTTGAAAAAGCGCTGGGCGCGAATACGCCGATCGTGCGCGCCATGCCCAACACGCCGGCGGCGATCCGGCAGGGCATCACCGCGCTGATCGGCAACAATCATGCCTCGGAGGACGACATGATCTTGGCCGAGGGCCTGCTGTCGGCCGTAGGCCAGACGGTGCGCCTTCAGGACGAAGGCCAGATGGATGCGGTGACCGGTCTCAGCGGTTCGGGTCCGGCCTATGTGTTTCACCTGATCGAAACCATGGCCGCCGCCGGTCAGGCCAACGGTTTGCCCGCCGATCTGGCGCTGCACCTGGCCAAGGCCACGGTGGCCGGGGCCGGGGCGCTGGCCATGGCGGCCGAGGAAGACCCCGCGCAGCTGCGCATCAACGTCACCTCGCCCAACGGCACCACGCAGGCCGCACTCGAGGTGTTGATGGACCCGGAAACCGGCTTTCCGGCGCTGCTGAAGCGCGCCGTCACCGCTGCCACTGAACGCTCGAAGGAGCTGTCGCATGAGTGAGATTTCCTTCGACGATTTCCTCAAGGTCGATATCCGCGTGGGCGAGGTGATCCGCGCCGAACCTTACCCCGAGGCGCGCAAGCCCGCGATCAAGATGTGGATCGATTTCGGTGAAGAGATCGGCGAACGCAAGACTTCGGCCCAGGTCACCGCGCATTACAAGCCGGAAACGCTGGTGGGCAAACAGGTGCTGGCGGTCGTGAACTTTCCGCCGCGCCAGATCGGCCGGTTCATGTCCGAGGTTCTGGTGCTGGGCCTGCCTGACGAAAACGGCGAGATCGTTCTGATCGGACCCGACGGCAAGGTGCCGTTGGGCGGGCGGATGCACTGATGAAATTGTGGATCACCCGCCCCATGCCGCCTGCGGTCACCGACCGCGCCCGCACCGAGTACGGCGCCGAAATCCGCGACAGCACCGCGCCGTTGGACCCCGACGAGTTGCTCTATGCTCTGCGCGCGTTCGACGTTGTGATCCCGACGTTGGGCGACCTGTTTTCCGCCCGCGTGTTCGAGCAGGTGCCCCAGCCGCGCTGCCGGCTGCTGGCCAATTTCGGCGTGGGCTTCAACCATATTGACGTGGCCGCCGCGCGCGCGGCCGGGGTGCAGGTCACCAACACGCCCGGCGCGGTGACCGACGCCACCGCTGACATCGCAATGACCCTGCTTTTGGCCACGGCGCGCCGCGCGGGCGAGGGCGAACGGTTGGTCCGGTCGGGTGCGTGGCAAGGCTGGCACCCGACCCAGATGCTGGGCCATCATGTGACGGGCAAGCGGGTCGGCATCGTCGGCATGGGCCGGATCGGGCAGGCCATTGCGCGGCGCTGCCATTTCGGGTTCGGCATGCAGGTCGCCTATCATTCGCGCAGCCCGAAGACGCTGGACTTTCCCGCGGACTGTGCTTCTGATCTTTCTGGGCTTGCCTCGGCAGTCGATTTCCTGGTGATCGCGGTCCCCGGTGGGGTCGAGACATTCCACCTGATCGACGGCGCGGTGCTAGCGGCGATGCGCCCCTCTGCCATCCTGATCAACATTGCTCGCGGCGAAGTAGTGGACGAGACCGCGCTGATCCATGCGCTTCAGGCGCGTCAGATCGCCGGGGCGGGGTTGGATGTCTATGAGTTCGAGCCCGCCGTGCCGGAGGCCCTGCGCGACATGGAAAACGTGACCTTGCTGCCGCATCTGGGGACCGCGACCGAAGAGGTGCGCACCGACATGGGGCACATGGCACTGGACAACGTGGCGGCCTTTGTTGCGAGGCGTCCGCTGCCGAACCCGGTCTAGGCGCCCACAGCCTCACGCCAGTGTCTGCGGCACAGCGAGACATAGGTCTCGTTTCCGCCGATCTGCACCTGCGCGCCTTCGGTAATGGCGCGGCCATTTTCGTCCTGGCGGATCACCATCGTGGCCTTGCGCCCGCATTTGCAGATGGTGCGCACCTCGCGCATTTCATCCGCCAGCGCCAGCAGGGCGGCAGAGCCGGGAAACAGCTTGCCCTGGAAATCCACCCGCAATCCATAGGCCAGCACCGGCACGTTCAGGTCATCGACCGCGCGCGCCAGTTGCCAGACTTGGGTTTCGGACAGAAACTGCGCCTCGTCCACGAAGACACAAGCCACCGGCCCTTGGTCCAGCCGGTCGCGAACCATTGCGAACACGTCATCCTCGGGGCGGAACGTGTCGGCCTGGGCCGAAATCCCGATCCGCGAAGCGATGCGCCCCATCCCTGCACGTCCGTCGATGGCGGCGGTCATCAGATAGGTGTCCATGCCACGCTCGCGATAGTTGTGCGAGGCCTGCAGCAACACTGTCGATTTGCCCGCGTTCATGGTTGAGTAGTTGAAGTACAGCTTGGCCATGGCCCGGGTCTAATCGGACGCGTCGGCGCGGGCAAGCGGTCAGTTCCGGCCGCGATGCCGGGGGAAGGTCGACGCCGCCGTTGCGGTTGCAGAGGCAGAGCTTGGCTCTTGGGGATGGATTACCTCGTGCACGCAACAGCGACACCGCCGGTCGCAATTCGACCGAACCTTCCGCAAAGCCAATCAGATTGGCTTTGCTTGTACTCATTACCGGCTGAATATTGCCGCCACTCACTCAGATATCCCTTGGTTCTTCGAGGGATGGCAAACTTATGGCATTTCAAAGATTATTCCTGTATGGGAATTATTCCTACCCTTTCCCCGGAGTGGACAGCCGGGAGGGCAATGTCGAAGACTCGGGGAAGAACATGGCGGATATCGGGCCTTATCTGAAGAAACACACCGAAGCCCTGGTCAAGGATGTCGGCATCGAGTCGGCATGCGAGATCACCGGAAAGTCGAAGGCAACTCTGGGCCGGTATTATTCGGACAATCCCGAGCACGCCGACAGGTTCATGCCTGTCGATGCGGTGGCCCGGCTCGAGGCGGTCGCGACCTATCCGCATGTGACCTCGGCGCTGGCCGATCTGAAGAACATCACCCTGTCCTATGACGAGCGAAATTCACAGCGCAGCCGCACGGGCGGTGTCAACTCGGACGTGATCGCGCTCAGCCAGCGTTTCGCTATGCTGATGACTGAATACCAGTCGGCGATCGAGGATGGGATCATTACCGTGAACGAGGCCAAGCGCCTGCTGAAGGAAACCTCGATGCTGCAGCAGGTGCTGATCGAAATGAAGCTGCATCTGGAAGAAGAAAGCGTCAGCTAACGTCCGTCTGGGCAGGTTGCGCCCGACACCTTTCATGCCTGACGTGACGGAGCGGCTCATTTGGACCGACCTTGGCGGAACGGCCCCTCTAGGCGTGGCGTTTGACGAGGACGGACCCCACCGAATACCCCGCCCCAAATGAACAGATCAGGCCGATGTCACCATCCTGCAGGTCGTCGGAGTATTTCGAGAAGGCAATGATCGATCCGGCCGACGAGGTGTTGGCATAGTCCTGCAGGATGTTGGGCTGTTCGCCCGGCTCAGGTTCGCGGCCCAGGACCTTCTTGCCGATGAAGTCGTTCATCGTCTTGTTGGCCTGATGCAGCCACAGGCGCCTCAGATCGCTGCTTTGGATGCCTTCGGCGGCCATGTGGTCGCTGATGTGCTTGCTGACCATCGGCAGCACTTCCTTGAACACCTTGCGTCCGTTCTGCATGAACTGCATGTCGCGGCGATCCTTCAGCCCGTCGGGCCGGGTGCGCCGCAGAAAACCGTTGTTGTTGCGGATGTTGTTGGAAAACTCGGTCGCGCAGCGGGTCGACAGGATCTCGAAATGCGGGCCTTTGGCATCCTCGATCCGTTCGATCAGAGTCGCCGTGGCCACGTCGCCGAAGATGAAGTGGCAATCCCGGTCGCGCCATTCCAGGTGCCCCGAGCAGATCTCGGGGTTGACCACCAGCGCCGCCCGCACGGACCCAGACCGGATCATGTCGGCTGCCGCCTGGATGCCGAACGTGGCCGAGGAACAGGCCACGTTCATGTCGAACCCGAACCCGGTGATGCCCAGCTCTTTTTGGATTTCGATGGCGATGGCGGGATAGGCCCGTTCATGGTTCGACGCGGCACAGATCACCAGATCGACATCCGCCGCCGTCCGCCCCGCTTGGGCTAGCGCCTTGTGGCAGGCGTCCAGTGCCATCTCGGTCATGATACCCGGCTCGTCGTCGCTGCGCTGGCGCAGCAGGGGGTGCATTACCTCGGGGTCCAGTACGCCGGTCTTGTCCATGACATATCGGTTCTCGATGCCGGATGCCTTGACGATGAACTCTTCCGAGGAATGCTGCATCGGCTCCATCTCGCCCGCAGCGATGGCCTCGGCGTTGGCGGCGTTCATCTTGTCCGCATAGGCGTTGAAGGCTTTGACCAGCTCGGCGTTGGTGATGACGTTTTCGGGCGTGAAAACCCCGGTACCGGTGATTGCGGGCGTATACATGTCGGGTCCTGAACGTTTCGGATTCGCCCAAAATGCAATCACAACGCCCCCAGATCAAGAGAGGTTGACCCAAGGGAATCAAGCGTGGAAACCAAACTTTAACTTCAAGTCTTGAATAGTTCATTAGTTGAAGTATATGACCGCCTGATCCGTGCGGAGAAGAACATGACGACAGAAATCGGCCAGCGGCTGTCCAGCCTGACGCCCGAGATCCAGGCGATGATGGGCGTCTATGCGTTGTACTGGAAGCTGGAAGAAAGCTTTGCCAGCATCGAAACCGACCTCAGTCAGCAGGAATGCCACATGCTGGTCAAGCTGGACCAGCCCAAGCGCATGGGCGTGCTGGCGGCTGACATGCTGACCGTGCCGTCGACGATCACCGCCACGGCGGACGCGTTGGAGCGCGCAGGCTATCTGACCCGTCAGTCCGACCCCAGCGATCGCCGGGCCTGGCTCCTGGTGCTGACCGACAAGGGCACCGAGACCCGTAACATGCTGGTTGCCACCGCCGGAGAGCTGTTTCGCAGCGCCTCGGGCCTGAACGACGCCGAAACCGCCGAATTTGCCCGACTTGCCTGCAAGATCCGGGCCAACATCTTGAAAACGGGAATACCCGAGGGACTGACGAAATGAAGCTGCTGACTTCTCTGGGTCTTGCCCTGGCCTTTGTGGCCACGCCGATCGCCGCGCAGGAAGCGGTGAAACCCGTGAAACTGATGGTGGTGCAGGAAACTGCCCCCGGTTTCTCGCGGCAATTCTTCGGCCGTGTGGCTGCGCGCCAGACCGTGGACCTGGCGTTTCAGGTGGGCGGCCAGATCTTGGAACTGCCCGTCAACGAAGGCTTCGAGGTTTCCAAGGGCGGCCTGATCGCCCGGCTGGATCAGGAACCGTTCGAGCTGGCGCTGGATCGCGCCAAGCTTCAGAAGGAACAGGCCGACCGCACGCTTGCGCGCCTGTCGCGTCTGCGTGGCACCACCGCCAGCGAGGTCGCCGTCGATGATGCCGAAACCGCCGCGCAACTGGCGGCCATCGCCGTGCGCGACGCCGAATACAACCTGGAACATGCCACCCTGACTGCGCCATTCGATGCACTGGTTTCGCGGCGCGAGGTCGAGAATTTCACCACCGTTTCGGCCGGCACCCCGATCGTGCGCATCCATGACATGTCGGAACTGCGCATCGAGGTGGACGTGCCCGAAATCCTGTTCCAGCGCACCAGCCAGGAGGATGGATTCACCATCACCGCGAAATTCCCGGCCAGCGATCAAGTGTTCCCGTTGGAAATCCGCGAATTCGACGCCGAAACATCCAGCGTCGGTCAGACCTTCCGCATCCAGTTCGGCCTGACGCCGCCCGAAGGGCTGCGGATACTGCCCGGCTCATCGGTCACGGTGAACGTCAAAGTCGATGACAAACGCACCGGCATCATCGTGCCCCCCACCGCCATCGTTCCCGACGCCGAGGGCAATCTTGGCGTGATGGTGTTTTCGCCCGCGGGCGCCGACGAAGGAACCGTCAAATGGGTTCCGGTCACGGTCGAGCCCACCCAATCGGGCGACGTGCGGGTGCTGACCGGCCTTTCGGATGGGGATGAGATCGTCGTCGCGGGCGGCGCGGTTCTGACCGACGGGCAGACCGTCCGGCGTTTTGCCGGCTTTGCCAACTGAAGGGGGCGACGATGAATATCGCACGCGCCTCGATCGACAGGCCGATCCAGACCTGGCTGATCATCCTGGTCACCTTGCTGGGCGGCATCTGGGGCTTTTCCGCGCTGGGCCGGCTGGAAGACCCCGCCTTTACCATCAAGAATGCCGTCATCATCACCAGCTATCCCGGCGCAACCGCCGAGCAGGTCGCAGAAGAGGTCTCGGAGCCGCTGGAATCCGCCATCCAGCAGATGGGCGAGGTCGATGTCATCACCTCGGTCAACCGCCCGGGCCAGTCGCTGATCGAGGTCGAGATCAAATCCACCTATGACGGGTCCGAACTGCCCGACATCTGGACCCGCCTGCGGGCCAAGGTGCGCGATGCGTCGCGCGGTCTGCCCTCGGGGGTCAGCGCGCCGTTCGTCAATGACGGGTTCGGCGACGTGTTCGGCCTGTTCTATGCCGTCACCGCCGAAGGGTTCACCGACGCGGAAAAACACGAGTTGTCCACCTTTCTGCGCCGCGAATTGCTGACGGTCGAAGGCGTGGCCGATGTCGAGGTGCAGGGCCTGCCGGACGAGGCGATCTTCATCGAGCCTGACCTTGCCATTTCGGTCAACCAGAACGTTCCGCTGACCGCGATCAACGAGGCTATCGCCAACGCCAACTCGGTTCAGGAATCGGGTACCCTGCGGGCCGAGGATCACCGCACCACGATCCTGACGGCGGACGGGTCCGACAGCGTGTCGGAAATCGCCGGGCTGTCGGTCGGCTCGCAAGGGCAGGTGATCAACCTGTTCGACATGGCCAATGTCTATCGCGCCCGCCAGACCGATCCCGACATCCTGATCCGCTTCAACGGGGTCGAGGCATTCACCCTAGGCATCGCCGGCCTGTCGACCGAGAACATCGTCGAGGTCGGCAAACGCGTCGACGCCAAGCTGGCCGAACTGGACGTGGAAATCCCCGCCGGGGTGGAAATTCTGCCCATCTACCAGCAGCATGTGGTGGTCGAGCAGGCCTCGAACGATTTCCTGGTCAACCTGGCCATGTCGGTGGCCATCGTGGTGGTGGTGCTGGGCATCTTCATGGGCTGGCGCGCGGCCGTCGTCGTAGGATCGACCTTGCTTTTGACGGTGGTGGGCACACTGCTGTTCATGGCGGTGTTTTCCATCGAGATGGAGCGCATCTCGCTGGGCGCGCTGATCATCGCGATGGGGATGCTGGTCGACAACGCCATTGTGGTGGCCGAAGGGATGCAGATCGCGATGCTGCAGGGCAAGAACTCGCGCGATGCCGCAGACGAGGCCGCCTCCAAGACCCAGATCCCTTTGCTAGGGGCCACGGTCATCGGCATCATGGCCTTTGCGGGAATCGGGCTCAGCCCGGATGCGACGGGCGAATTCCTGTTCTCGCTGTTTGCGGTGATCGGCATTTCGCTGCTGCTCAGTTGGGTTCTGGCGATCACGGTCACGCCGTTGTTGGGGCACTATTTCTTCAATCAGGGTAAAGAGGGAGAGATCGACGCATACAGTGGCCTTCTGTTCCGCCTTTATGGCGCGACGCTGGCCTGGGCGCTGCGGTTCCGCTGGCTGGTGGTGGCCGGGCTGGTGGGCATCACGGTGGCCTGTTATGCGGGCTTCGGGCTGATGAAGCAGCAGTTTTTCCCCAACTCGAACACGCCGCTGTTCTTCGTGCATTACAAGCTGCCGCAGGGCACCCCGATCGACCGAACGGCCGCCGACATGGCCGTGTTCGAGGACTGGCTGGCCCAGCGTGACGACGTGGTCTCTGTTGCGACATTCGTGGGGCAGGGCGCGACGCGCTTCATGCTGACCTATTCGGCCGAAAAGCCGAACCCCAGCTATGGGCACATGATCATCCGCACCGAAACGCTCGAGGACATCCCCGCGCTTCAGGCCGAGCTTAAGGCCTTCGGTTCGGCCCGGTTCCCCGAGGGCGAGTTCCGCACCAAGCGCCTGGTCTTCGGCCCCGGCGGCGGCACCCCGATCGAGGCGCGGTTCTCGGGCAGCGATCCGGTCGTGCTGCGGCGACTGGCCGACGAGGCGGTGCGGCGCATGTCAGAGGCATCTCCCAACGCGCTGGACGTACATCACGACTGGCGCGAGCAGGAATTGGTGCTGCAGCCGATCTATGCGACCGAACGCGCCCAGACCGCTGGCGTTGCCCGCGAGGACATTGCCGCGACGCTGCAATTCTCGACCGATGGCATCACCGGCGGCGTGTTCCGGGAGCGCGACCGTCTTATCCCCATCATCCTGCGCCGTCCGGCGGACGGAGACTATTCGATCGTCGATCAGGTGGTGTATTCGGACCAGTCCCAGAAATTCGTACCTATCGAGCAGATGGTGGACGGGTTCCAGTACAAGGCGCTCAACACTCTGGTGCACCGGCGCGACCGGGTGCTGACCATCACCGTGGGTGCCGATATCCCCGCCGATCTGACTGCCGTGGAAGTGCATACCGAGGTGCGCGACGCCATCGAATCGATGGACCTGCCGCTGGGCTACAAGCTGGAATGGGGTGGCGAGTTCGAGGATTCGGGCAAGGCACAGGCGAGCCTGGGCAAGCAACTGCCGCTGAGCCTTCTGATCATGGTGCTGATCTCGGTGCTGCTGTTCAACGCAATCCGGCAGCCGATCATCATCTGGCTGCTGGTGCCGATGTCGGTGAACGGTGTGGTGATCGGGCTGTTGGGCACGGGGCTGCCCTTTACCTTCACCGCGCTTCTGGGTCTGCTCAGCCTGTCGGGTATGCTGATCAAGAACGGCATTGTGCTGGTCGAGGAAATCGACCTGGTCCGAGCCACCGGCAAGCCTCTGCGCGAGGCGATCATCGAGGCCTCGGTTTCGCGACTGCGTCCGGTCATGCTGGCGGCGATCACCACGATCCTGGGCATGGCGCCGCTTCTGACCGACGCCTTCTTCGTGTCGATGGCGGTCACGATCATGGGCGGTCTGGCCTTTGCGACGGTCCTGACCATGGTCGCTGCGCCGGTATTTTACCTGTTGTTCTTTTCGCGAGAAGAACAACGCAGGCTGGCGGCGCAGGCGGCATAGATCGTAATCGAAAGGATCTAGGGTGCAATGCAGGCGCCTATCGAGGGGAGGTCGGACGGATCAGCCGGCCTTCGGGCTGGCTGATTTCAGCGCGACATCAAGCTTTGCATATTGGGTGCAAACGCCCAGCGACGTCTGGCAATAATTTCGGGATCGCGCGAGGCCCCGTCGACAGGAATAACGCCGCAATCGGGGGCGAAAGGTTGGACCAGAGGAGACCAGCCAAGACTGCCTCATTCACGAAAAAACCGCAGGTGGCTAGACAGGTACTTCATCGATCAACCTCCTGCAGTTGCTTCTTTATTTAGATGCAGGAGAGTTCTCGGTTCTCGGGGACAAACGTCAGGTTATGCTCCCCGCGCGCTCTCTGCTTTGAGGTCACTGCGCTTTGCGCCTTCCCATGACGGGTTCCAGACGGGCCATCTGCTCGTCGCTCAGCCGGAATCGATCTGACATGTTCACCGCTTGCTTTGGGTGCGATGAATCATGTTGCACGGCGGAAATCAATGGGTCCCGAGCCTAAGGGGAGGGGGTATCTGAAATTAGCCAAGGACTGGCAAGTTGCCCACCAAACCGAAGGCCAACACTTTCGCAGTCAGCGAATGCTCGGATGCTCAGTTTCACTTTATCTCGATGATGAGTTGGCGGGAGATAAAACGGCTTGGCATCCATCCTACTCGGCCAACTCGGTGTGCGTTTCTTGATAATCTATCGACGGGAACCAGCATCCCATACATCGCTTCGGCGTCCTTGAGCGAAGGTTGCCCAGGCGCCCAGTTTTCCAATGTCAAATCCGAACCTGAGCGCCAGCGCCATCCCAACGGAGTCTTGGTCAACCCGATCGCAGGCCCGTAATTGTTTTTTATGCTCGACGCTTGAGCAGTCCAAAGTTTTTGATCGAAACGAACCATATCAACTACGAACTCTTCTTCCTCCTTCGTTTCGATTTCGACGAGTTTGCCACCGACTTCTCTGAGATACGCGTCCAGGTCAGGTTCTCCGATCGTGGTACCGAGATCTACGGCCACGTACAGACTCCCTTGGAAAAAACCGTAGATTAGGGGCTTTCGCTTGAAAGTGCGGACGACTCTGGCAAGCCTAGTATCGTTTTCCAGAATCCCTATTGCCTCGGGATCAACAGGTCGAGCTATCGCCCCCGAAGTGGAAAAAAGGCCGGATGCGGGGGTGTCGCGGTCAATTTGGCCAAGGGCGGCCAAGGTCGCACGCGTTGGCAGTCCTGTCTTCGGCAAGCCCAGCGCAAGTTGAACCTTCTCGATCGCCCCGATGGTCCGTGGACCGATCTGACCGTCAATTTGCCCGATATCGTTCCCCCTGGATTTCAGTGCCCACTGCATCTCGGACACCAGCTTCTTGGGCAGATCGAGCATTTCCAAGCCGAGCCTTCGCATTTCCGCATTCATGACTTCACCGTCCCGGATCGTGCGATACCGTCCGAAGGCTCGGGCTTGAAGATCGTCAAAGAGGGCCTGCTCTTCGCGCACAATCGCGCTTTTGGATAGCCTTCCGGTCGGGAAGCGCTCAAAATAGAGTGCCCAGCCGCGTGGAGAGGCAATTTTTTCGGCAGCAGCATAGGCGGTCAGTTCATTCTGAATGTTAGAGGCCGATTTTTCAACGTCACTCGTGGGTGGTGCGGCGGCAGTACGGGTGAGTTCTTCGTGCTTGCGCACAGCCAAACGAACCAGGGGGTGTGCCTCATGAACACCAAACCGTTCCAGAAAAGTTTGCCAGGCACCTATAGAGCCATCTTGATCCGCATCAGCGAAACCCGCTGCGATTTCTTGTCCAATGGAGGGCGCTTCCGGAACTGGAGTCATTGCTGCGACCTGAACCTCTGGCACCAGAAAAATGTCCTCGCCCGGAAGCGAACCGTAGGTAAACGGCTCTTGATACCCGTCGGTTGTCCGATAAACGGAATCGCGGATCTTGCGAAACATCTTTCCAATCTCAAGCCCTGGCTCCTCGATATGGGCAAGAAGCGCCTCGGCATAAGGGCTGTTTCGCCCCTCACCATCCAACGCCAAGGTTCCACCCCGTGCCGAGTAGCCCACCAGTACGCCACCGGGATCAATCCGCCCAAGGCCCTGCCCGACCGAGCGGGTCGCCGAGGTTCGGAGCATGTCGGTCAGGAACGGGTTATTTCTGCACGCATCCACCAGGACGACCTTGAGAGCCGACGTATCGGCCACCGCATTGATGACCGCATCCAGCCTGATCGCCTCGAACTCTACGTCCCGGTCGCTTCGGAGTTCGGCGTTTACAGGGATCAAGTAGTTGGTCTTGTCGATTTCCACGCCATGACCAGCGAAGTAGACAAACACCATATCCGCGTCTTGAGCTGTTTCGGCAAAATCCCGAATCGCAAGACGCATCTCGCGATAATCCAGATTGAGGCCGGATGTTACTGCAAATCCGATTCTTTCTAGTGCCTTCGCGATGTCCTCGGCGTCATTGGCCGGGTTTCCGAGGTTGCTGACGAACTCATAGTCGGAATTGCCGATCACAAGTGCGACGCGTTTTTCCGCCGCAGCCACCGATGGAAGGATGGAAGCGAGTAGCAAAAACCATGCGGCCAGACGAATAAATTGTCTCTTCCTGGCTGAAGCCTTCGACAGAAACTCGAGTCTCATCTTTGCTTTCCCGTTTCAAAGTCCTGCCGATTGCAGAAGCTGCGTGAAACCGCTGACATCCTGCACGCGGACACGACCCGAAAAGTCGATATCGGTCAGGTATCCAAGCGCATCGAACCAGATGCCTGCTGATGCCGCCTCTGCTGCGTTCCCAAGGCGCGGTCCGCTACGCTCGATCAGGCTGGTTGCTCGCTCTACGACTTCGCGCGTTTTGCCATCGGCCAGATAGATCGTGATCGCATGGATTCGCCCCGGCTCCAGATCTCTGTCGCCCCTTGCCATGTCGAGCCCGTAGAGTCCGGGGCGGAAACGTGCGTTTTGGGCTGTCCCGGCAACCCGCACCCCTTCCTCCAGCAAGATGACCTCGGCTTGCATGATACCATCAAATGGTTCCGTCAACTCCCAGACGACAAGAGGGCGGCTTTCAGAAGATAATCCACCTCCGTCGGGAGCAATCAC
The DNA here is from genome assembly GCF_059613165.1 of Ruegeria sp. BHSB172. Classification (NCBI taxonomy): domain Bacteria; kingdom Pseudomonadati; phylum Pseudomonadota; class Alphaproteobacteria; order Rhodobacterales; family Roseobacteraceae; genus Ruegeria; species Ruegeria sp. BHSB172. The sequence goes on along the minus strand of NZ_JBXWRZ010000002.1, from coordinate 142,580 downwards.
ACGAACCCGCTTGCCAGAAACCTCGAGATCTCGGGTGCCCGCGCCAACGCGGTCGGCTGGCACGCCCGAGGCCGGAGGAACGAAAACAACTGTAGTTTGCTCTTTGGACTCGTCAGCCTTCTTTGATTCCGCTGTGACCGAGGCTGCGCCGACAAAAAACGTCGCAACAGCCAAAGCAGGAATAACCAAGAAGTCGAGTTTCATCGAAACACCCGATGTCGGTTACCGAATTAGTCCCGCGATCGTATAAATCCGATGGGTTGTCGTTTTGTCGTCATGCAGAAGAGTGCCTGCGGGCGAGCACTCGGCAAATCCATCCAAAAGGAGCATAAATTCTTCGCTGCAGCATATCGTAACAGGCTGAATTTGTCGACCTTCCAGCGTCTTGGCATAGGCTTCGATACGAGCCGCAACATTAACCGCATCCCCGACCAGATTGTAGCGCATCGAGCCCTTTCGCCCGATCGTCCCGCCAAAAACCAGCCCGCTGTGAAGCCCAATCCTCATGGCATATGGCCAGCGAACACCGTCTGCCGAGTTGAGTCGTGCAACCGTCTCGCGCATTTTGAGGGCGCAAGCGCAGGCTGCGCGGGCATCATCGGTCAGTTCTTTGCCGCTCTCGCGGGCCAGGGGCGCACCGAAGGCAACCAAGATGCCATCACCGGTGAACTTCTCGACAAATCCACCGTGGCAAGCGGCATCTTCGCTGAGAGCGTCAAGCAGCGTACCAATCCAAGCAAGGTAGGCATCAGGTTCAGCTTTACCGCCCACCGTCGTAGCGCCGACCACATCGGCGAACAGCAAACTCACCTGCAGTCGCCGCGGGATCGTTTCGCCCTTGGAGAGTATGGATGCCCGCTGGTTCCAGATTTCCTGCGCCAGTTCCGGCGACAACTGGCTTTCAAAGAGCTGAGACATGACGCGACGTTGTTGCCGCGCACGTGAAGCCACAAAGATGAACGTCAGCACAAAGGCCGTGATCCACGCGGCGGTAACCGGCACAGCGGGCAACCAGAGGTGCCAGTTCAACGAGAATGTCATTCCTCCCAACAGTCCAAGGGCCCCGGCTCCGCCAAGCAGGATTGCCAAGACCGGGTTCCGGAACAGGACAACGATCCCCGAAGCCAACACACTGGCAGCAACAACCATGAAGCCCTGGATCCAATGTGGTAGGTCCGTTATCGGGCGCAGTCCGTTTTGCACGTGGTCAACCAATTGCTGGACCAATGCCGCGTGAACCTGAAGCCCGTAGACATATTGAGTTCCAGAATTCCGGTTCAGCGGTGTAACGAAATGATCCTTGATCGAATCGCTGATTAGTCCGATCAGAACCACTTTCCCTCTCAAATCGGTTTCGCCTTCCAGCAATTCCCTAGCAGACAGCATCGGTGCCACGGGCAGGCGCTGGGCAAAATGAGCCATGATTTGATAGCCACTTGCGTCCAGCCTGGCATAGCTGCCGAAATCCGAGCTCAAAGGCGGCACGGGTATGTTGCCCAGCTTCAAAACCTGGGGGTCGTCGGGCCACGGGGTCAGTTCGGCGATGCCCAAAGCGGAGAATGCGAGTTGGAGTGAAAAAGAGTATTTCAACGTTTGGCCATCGTTCACCAGAAGCAGCGAGCGACGCGCCACGCCGTCACGGTCGACTGGCACATCGGCAAATCCGAATGAGCCCCTTTTCAAAGAGACATCTGGCGGCGTGATAACGAAGTCGCCTGCATTCCCCAGCTTGCCGATCGTCGTGACACGCGGATTTTTCAGTACCGCCTCCAGCGTAGCGGCACCAGGTTCGACCGGGCGCTCGCGAAGGATGTCCACACCCACCACTTTCGCGCCTGCCCCCAAAGCGGCATGTATTAGCCGGGCCAGTTGCTCATCACTGATCGGCCATCCCCATTTAGCGAGTTCATTGTCGCGGACGGCAACTATTGCGACGTCGGGCGTGAGATCGGACGATGCAGCTTGTGAAGTGGCAAAATCATAATGGGCGAGTTCAACAGGCTCGAGAATGCCTGTGCCGCGCGCCAGCAACGTCAAGCCCGAAACAATTGCAGACACGCAAGTAACAAGAGACAGCCCTGCTATTTTCGAGAACAACGTCAACTGCATAATCTAATTCGGCCATTCAAACTCAAGCCAAGACTACAACAGTTTTGCAATGCTGCTAACCGACTTGAGCTACTGGCTAATCCTTGGACGGTGTCCGGCGTGTTTTTGGCTTCTCTCTCTGCTCCTGACGATCGGGTTGATTTTCGTCTTGTCTCAGGCAATGGATCATCGCTAAAGGTTTTACGCCAAGGGCTGAATGGGCGCGTGCGGTAGAAAAACCTGACCCACTTTAAGACACCGGCCCGGCCTCTGACCTGGTTCGACAGGCGTGCAGGTAGATGCATCGCTCCGCAAAATGCCTCCGAAACCATGGCAGCAGATGAGATGTCGGCATCAGAGTTCACGCGCTTTTTGCGGCGCGCGTTCCGCAACCTTGTTGATCACAGTGTCGACGGCTCGATCCACTTCATCTGCATGGACTGGCGTCATATGGGCGAGATACTTGCAGCGGGGCAGAGGGTCTGCGACGATCTCAAGAACCTGATTGTCTGGGTCAAGGACAACGGAGGTATGGGCACCTTCTACCGCTCACGGCACGACTTGATCTTTGCCTTCAAGAAGGGGGACGCGCCGCATATCAACACTTTTGAATTGGGGCAGCACGGGCGCTACCGGACCAATGTCTGGCAGTATCGCGACGTCAACACCATGCGGGCAGGGCGCATGGAAGAACTGGCGCTACATCCGAACGTAAGGCCCGTGCAGATGATTGCCGATGCCGTCTGCGATGTGTCCGGACGCGGTGACATTGTGCTCGATGTCTTTGGCGGACCCGGCTCGACGTTGATCGCGGCTGAGAAAACCGGCCGGCGCGCCTATCTCTGCGAGTTTGACGAGATCTATTGTGATCGCATCATTGCCCGCTGGGGGGCCTGTGCCAGGGACGAGGCGGCGCAGGTTCTCTGCGGCTGGACGCCAGCGGTGACAAACAAGGCGATGGAGGCGGCGGAATGGGCAGCGACAAGGACAAGCGCGGGCTCGTGGCCCGACCCGGCTATGACGTGGGATATGGTAAACCGCCGAAAGACGCCCGCTTCAAACCGGGCAAGTCTGGTAATCCGAAGGGGCGGCCTCGGGGATCAAAGAACAAACGTCTGGGCATGCATTAGGAACGTATGAAAGATATCATTCTCGATGAGGCATACCGCGACATCACGATCCGGGAAGGGCACCGCAGCGTGACAATCCCCATGGTACAGGCGGTCATGCGGTCTCTGGCTGTGAACGCCGTCAAGGGCCAGCACCGCGCGCAGCGGCTCTTCTCACAGTTGCTGGCTGAGGTGGAAAGCTCCCGCAACATGCTTCACGCTGAATATCTGGACAAGGCGCTGACCTAAAAAATCGAATGGGAGAAGGAACTGCGCAGGCGCGCAGAAGCCGGGAAAAAAACCATGGATAAGCCCATTCCGCATCCGGATCACATCAAGATCGACTTTCGAACTGGTAAGGTGCGCATTGTCGGACCAATGACCAAAGGAGAGAAAAAGGTATTGGACGACTGGCGTAGAAAGCTTCCTGACCTCCGTGCCAATATCGACGATCTGCGTGAGGCGATGGTCCACGAGACCGACCCAGATGAGATCGCAGAGCTCGAACGCCACACCCGGATAGGTGAAGAGCTGTACGAGCGGACCAGCACCGCTTTGGCAGTGGTCGAGCAACCCACTTCGGAGTGAACACGAGGCCAAAGTGCCCAAGTGCTTTACGCCGACTTGCTTCGAGTGAAGAGTATACCGATGAGGAGAAGGGAGCGAGACTATGGCCTTTCCTGAAGCAATGGCAGCAATCCAAAAACACATCAGGGCGGCAGACGCACTCGCTGCGCTGGGCGCAAGAATTGGGGCGGCCTCAGGCCACCTCCGACCAAATGATACTCTTACCTCGAAACTTGACGCTGTCGTCGACGCGTTCGAGCCCGACTTGCTGGACGGCTTGACGGACGAAGAACTGGACGCGCTGTATGGGTTTGTCAGGGCAGCCATGCGCCAAATGCTGCATCTACTAGAACTACCCGACGACGGCAGCTTTGGTTGGTCGTTCGACGACCCCGGCATTCTCGAAACTCAGGGACGTTCATCCCGGCTCGTGACTAAATTGCTGACCGAGTACGCGGCAAAAGAGCCGGAATTCGAGGCCACCCTGTCAAACGCTCCACGGTTTCTTGATGTTGGGAGCGGCGTCGGATGGATTTCTCTTTCCATGGCCCAGCAATGGCCATCGCTTACCGCAATCGGCATAGACATCCTCGGGCCTGCTCTGGACCTTGCCGCCAATAACTTGGAACAAACCGGGCTAACCGATCGCGTCACCTTCAGAAACGAGAACGTCGTCGACCTGAAGGAAAATGCTGCATTTGACGTTATCTTCGTACCGGTCATTTTCCTTCCCGAGGCCATCATTGACCAGACCTTCAAGAACCTTCAACAGGCACTCAAGCCGGGGGGATGGCTGTTTGCGGCCGCATATCGCGTGCCAGAGGATCGCAAGTTGGCTGCTCTCAATGACCTGCGGACGACAATTTCAGGAGGTCGAGCCTGGAGCGACAAAGAACTGGCGACTATGGCGGAGAACGCCGGGCTTGTTTCGGTTGGAGATATCGCCGCTGGATCGCCACTTCATCTTTGGGCGTCCCGCCGTGAAACCTAGAGTGAGCCAGTGAGCGCTTTGTCCGCGCAGCAGACGCTCACGAGAATACTGCGAGCGTCCGCACCGAGCCCAAAGCAGAACGTTAGAATTTCTCAGTTTGCCACGCAGCAACAGATAAGCTGCCGAACTCAGCGAAAACTGGAGTAGTAACAATCAGCGTTGAAACCTGTTATTTTGCTGATTGTTTCGAGACGGCCCTTTGATCTGTAAGCTGACGCTGTTGTTACATCGTAGCCATATTCCCGCTTTAAGATGATCGGTAAGCCAACAGCGAATTGATGCATGTGGGGGATTTCTGCGTTTGGGTCCTTGATTGCATTTTTCGGAGATTTTTGCAGGGCGCGCTCCCGAAAATCAGAGTAACTCCGCCCACCATTCACCGTTTGATTAGCAAGGTTCTGAAACCTTGGGCCAAGTTTGGCGTCCTTGAAAAAGTCGGTGCCGAAACTTCTGGCAACTAGCGCGTAACCAAAGGCGCTTTCTGCTCCCAGAGTGTGATACCAATAGCCGCGGTAGCCGCGAAATGAGTTTTCTTTCAGCATGCCTTGGGCATCTATCTTTTTGATGAAAGAGGAGCGGCGCTTGCGTATTTCGCTTTTGGCCAGCCGTGCATCACGTTTCCACCTAGCGTAGGCAAGCACGCCCAAACCATAGTCTCCAAATTCATACAATCCGTCACTTTGCGCGCCGTTTGACGCCAGTGGGGAAATGAATTTCTTGTAGATCTTGTCAAAGTACGTATCCAGAATTCGTTTCTGATCTGGTGTTGCGTACTCCTCAAGCACAATGGCCGAATACAACATTGCAACGCCAGTATACCCAGTGTGTTGCACAACATGCAGTGGACATGGTCGGTCGCTTCGGCCACCTTTCCAGCACTCCACTTTTTTTGCGCTATTATATGATGGGGCATTCAGCAGGGCGTTCGCTTGCGCAAGATTGACCAGAGTGCCCAAGATTTTATTCCCGGCCGTGGCGTCACCTTTTGCCGCCGCGCCATATGAAACTTCTAAGAGCTTTGTCCACCTTTTGGAGAAGGCATCGTGGTTGACGGTCAGAGAATTGGTGCTCGTCATGCTCGCCGAACTTAGTGCTGAAATCATCTTAAGGTCACTGTTCAGGCGAGATGAAGAAAAAAACTTCGAGCATGCAGAGCCTTGCAGGCGTTCAGCGAAGAAGTCCGTTGGGAACGTCACGTTTTGCGCGCTTGCCGACGTCGAATTGATCGACGACGCGACAAAAACGGATAAGATCCAATGTCTAAAGAATAATTGCATTATGCTTCTTCAGGTTCCCCGTACTCAAAGAATTGGAATGTATTGATACTTACAACGTCAAAGGCCCGCTTTTTTTCATTTAGTACTATCCACGCGCTCAACTTCCAAAATATACCCTCGTGCTGATCCGGCGCCATTTGCATCGTCCCAATACGGTGAAGGCTGGTGAACGTAATTGTGGAACCGAACGACGTCCGAGTTCCCACCATGATTGTTTGGCTGGCCTTCTGACCAGTTCGAAAACGTAACCGGTTCGCCGCTGACCAGCGCCCACCCACCGTCTGGCTCAATGGCACCTTCTTCCTGATATGTGCCGATCCAAGGTCCGAAAGCTTGCCCATCCTGATGCATATCCCACAAGCGCTCATCGTTCTTAATGAGTTCGAAAACAAAACTGTTCTCCGCTTCGGATGTAATGGAGGCTAAATAGCCACCCCTTTTTTTGGCATCTGCAACAGCTGACTGCCAGGAACTGCCCCATGTCAAAATTGCATAATAGGAATGTTCATTCCATTCGCCTGATGCAACAACGTCAGACATCTGGGGCAGTGGAGGTGCATCCAGGTTGCTTTCAGACGTCCACGGCGGCGACCCACCAGAAAGCGTTGTAGTGCTGTCACGAGCAGTTAGAACATACACAAGACCCAAGCAGGCGGCAGCGAAAAAGGCACCTCCCGCGGCCAGAATGCGCAGCTTGTTTTCTTTGCGCGCACTGACATCTTGGATGCCCTCAACGTTGTAAGCGCGCACCGGACGATCAATGTTTCTTAGTCGCTTGGTTCCCATAGCACGGAACCCAAGGGACAGCTTGCCTTGTATCTGGTCGTGTACCTCGCCAGACAAGCAGATCCCACCGGGTTCAGCGAGGCTTTCTAGTCGAGCGGCCACATTTACGCTGTCACCTAAAAGGTCACCATCTTGAAGGATCACGTCTCCGACATTTATCCCGATGCGAAACTGAACTTGTGAAGACGACGGAACCGAGAGGTTGCGTGTCCGAATTGCTTCCTGAATTTCAACGGCACATCGCACCGCTTCGACAGAGCTCGCAAATTCAGCAATAATGCTATCGCCAGCGGTGTTGGCAATCCGACCACCAAAGTTCTCAATAAGCGCATCAGTCACTGATCTATGCTCTAAGAGCATTTTAGCAGTGCCTTCTTCATCGACGCTGGTAAGACGACTATATCCGGCCACGTCGGCAGCCAGTATGGCTGCAAGACGTCTTGCAATCTTGTTAGTACTCGCTTGCGTTTCGTTATCTTGCGGCAAAATTCATTTTCTTATGATGCAATGGTAAGTGTGTTACGTTCGCGACTGACGCTTACAAAAAATACCGAGACCAAATCGAAAATCTAGCGCTTTCTTATTTCCAGCTCCCGCAGTTTTCCAATGATAAGGCGTTCGTCTAACTTTTTGCTTCAAGGTGAATGCCAGCTAAGTCCGCTGAGCTGACCTATGTCGCGTTGATCAGCCCCACCTGAGTGGTCCAGTTTGACTGTTAGTGCATAGTCGGCCTCTGGTCCATCGGGACGACGGTTTCCGGGGCCGGTGGGCGGTAACCCAGGGCGCTGATCGTGCGCCCCGATGTTCCCTGTTCCGGCGACTAGCGCTGGCGGGGGAAAGCGCCGGTCGACCGTTCAACGCGCTGCCGTCTGATTGAACTGCGTGAACATGCATGCAAGATGGAATGATCTTGCAAGGAAGCATGCCGATGACCGAGACCCCAAGACTGTTCCAGCCCCTCAGGATTCGGGGCGTCGAAACCCGCAACCGTGTCGTCATCTCGCCGATGTGCCAGTACTCGGCGCATGAAGGGCACATGGATGACTGGCATCTTGTGCAACTCGGCCGCTTCGCGATTGGCGGCGCCGGCATCGTCTTTACCGAGGCGACCGCGGTGCAAAAGGCCGGGCGCATCACGCACGGGTGCCCCGGGCTTTGGGCCGACAGCCAGATTCCGGGTCACGCAAGGATTGCACAATTCGCGCTGCGGAACGGTGCCATTCCGGCGCTCCAGCTTGGGCATGCGGGGCGCAAGGCAGGGATGCAGCGGCCGTGGTTCGGCAATGGCCCTCTGAACGACGCGGATATCGCCCGCGGCGACATGCCCTGGACGCCGGTCGGGCCAAGCGCGCTACCTGTTGCCGATGGCTGGCCCGTTCCGCATGAGCTGCCGGTGTCCGAGATCAAGGCCTTGATCGACGATTACGTGTCCGCGACGCACCGCGCGCGAGAGGCCGGCTACAGGATAGTCGAAATTCACGGCGCCCACGGTTACTTGCTGCACAGCTTTCTGTCGCCGCTCTCGAACAGGCGCAAGGACGCCTATGGCGGGGATTTGATCGGGCGCATGCGGCTTGCCCTCGAAATCGCCGAAGCGGTGCGCGGCGCCTGGCCGGAAGACCTGCCCTTGTTCTTTCGCACCTCGGCGGTCGACGGGTCGCCCGATGGGTGGAGCCTCGAGGACACTGTTGTGCTGGCGCGTGCGCTCAAGGACATTGGCGTCGACGTGATGGATTGTTCCTCAAGCGGCATCGCCGGGGCCGCAACGGCAAGCGGCTCGCAAAAGCGGCAACCGGGTTTCCAGGTTCCCTATGCTGATCGCGTCCGTAACGAAGTCGGCATGGCAACGATGGCCGTGGGCCTGATAACGCACCCTTTGCAGGCCGAAAAAATCCTTGCTGACGGGGCTGCGGATCTTATCGCCATCGCGCGCGAGGCTCTGGTCGATCCGCAATGGGCGCTTCATGCCGCCAGAGATCTGGGCCACGACACCGACTTTACGGAATGGCCCGTACAATCGGGCTGGTGGCTCGCCAGCCGTCAAAGGACATCGGATTTCTATAAGCCCTGAAGTCGTGAACTTCTCGTTGGTGAGCGCCTTCTGGTTCACAAAAAGGAGCTTTCGGAGGGGCTGCATATCTTACCTTGCCGATGAACCGTTTTGGTTATGCAAAGGCACGGAGCAAGATACTGAAGTCGCTAGCCGTGTTGCCCGGGGTGATAACGCATGGTGCTAGGTCAGCGCTTCGCTATGTGGGATGTCGCATGCCACCCGTTCGGGGCTCAGGCAAGGTAGGAAGCTGTATTGGTTACAGTCGCGTAGCTGCCGTTCAGCGCCCCCATAATAGTGGCGTGAACAAATTCGGCCGGCACTGTAACGTTCCCAAAAGAGGTTTCCTTCGCGCCGCAAGCATCTTCTATGACGGTCACATCGAACCCGAGGTCGCGTGCTGCGCGTGCCGTCGCGTCGATACACATCTGTGACATCGCTCCGCAAATCGTGACGCTGGTTACCCCCGCATCGCGAAGCAGAGCTTCCAACCCGGTATCGTGAAAGCTGTTGGGTCTGTGTTTCAGAACTGTCGTTTCATCACCTTGCGGTGAGACTGTATCATTGATCCTTGCGCCATCCGTACCTGCGACGAAGAACGGCCCACCTTGCGGCATTTCATGGTGCACATGGACAATCATATCCTTTTTCGTCCGGGCTGCCTTCAGGAGCCGTGCTGCATTGACAGCAGCCTCTGCCATATTGGCAACGGGCCATTTTCCACCTTCGAAATAATCATTCTGGATATCCACAAGAATAAGAGCAGTCTTCATGCTTGGGCCTCTTCCTCGGCAGGTTGCGTGCAATAAGCAAGGCATGATGCAACGAAGTTGCCTGCGGTCAAGCCTGACGCTGCCGTGCGATCGTGTTCTGGTTGTCGAACACCATGTGGATCATCTCGGGCGTTTCGGTCAGCCGTGTACCGTCCATAGGCGTTGTGCCTTACTTTTCGGAATGCGCCATAAGAGAAGTTGCTGATAGGCAAATCGAGATCGCGCCCAGTAAGCGGTAGAGGTTTCGGTTCATATCCCAGCCCCGTCATAGAATTGTGGGCGACCGGCGCGGAGTGGCCGGTCGCTGTGTTCCGAGGTTCAGTTCGGCATCATCGCGCCAATTGCGTACATGCCGTCCGATCCCTTCACGAGCATAAGCGTAACCTCGTCGCCCGCGGCAATCTCACCCATCATTTGGGCGTTGTCGAGAAGCGGCAAATCCATCGTCATCGCTGGCCAGCCGATCTCCGGGATTGGGTCGTGGCTGACATTGGCCATGCCGTCGCCGATCGAGTTAACGACGGCCTTTGCGTGTACGGCGCCTTCCATCTGTTCGGAGGACATTGGCATGTTGGAATGGTCCATATTGCCGTGGTTCATCTGAGCGAGGGCCGGCAGGGTCGTGAAGGCCAGGAGGCCGAGCGTTGCAGTCAGTTTCTTCATTGTAAACTCCAGGAGTTCAGGTTGCAGTTTCTATTATTCGGCAGGCGCTGAATGTTCAGGCCGCAGAACGAGGGGGCCGATCTCGCGGTTGACACGGGGCAGTGCCAGCATCTTCCAAATCACGAAGATCGAAGGGATGACGAAAAGGGTCAGCAGGGTCGCGGTGACCATGCCGCCGATCATCGGGGCCGCAATCCGCTGCATGATCTCGGAGCCGGTGCCGGTGCCGTACATGATCGGGATGAGCGCCGCGAAAATCGTTGCCACCGTCATAACCTTGGGCCGGACCCGCAGAACCGCACCTTCGAAGACGGCCTCCTCGATGTCGTCCCGAGTCAGCTTTCGGTTCTCCGCCTGTGCGAGCTTGCGGCGCTTCTCCCAAGAAAGATTGAGGTAGAGAAGCATCACGATGGCGGTCTCGACCGCGACCCCCGCGAGCGCAATGAAGCCGACGAGCACGGCCACAGAGATGTCGAAAGCGAGATACCACAGGAACCAGACGCCCCCGGCCAACGCCAACGGCAGGGCCGCGAGGATGATGCTCACCTCGATGATCCGGTTGAAGGCCATAAAGAGCATCAGCGTGATGATCAGAAGCGTCGCAGGGGCCACGATAGTGAGCCGCTCTTGCATCCGTTCGATGTATTCGTACTGGCCAGACCAGGTGAGCGAATAGCCCGGGGGCAAGGTGACCTCTTCGGCTACTCGCGCACGGGCCTCAGCAACATAGCTGCCGAGATCGCGCCCTGCGATGTCGATGAAGACGAAGCCGGTGCGCCGGGCGTTCTCGGACCGGATCATCCCCGGACCGTCCACGATGCGGATGTCGGCAAGTGCCGCGAGCGGCACATGGGCACCCGAGGGTGTGACCACCGGCAAGGTTTCGAGCCGCTCGGGGCTGTCCCGCCAGGACTGTGGGTAGCGCAGATTGATCGGGAACCGTTCTAGCCCTTCGACGGACTCTGACACCTGCATGCCACCGATTGCCGTCTGAACAACGTCCTGCACGTCCCGGACGCTCATCATGTAACGGGCGGCCGCCTCTCGTCTCACGTCAATCTCGATGAAGCGCCCACCGATGGGTCGTTCCGCATAGGCCGAGGCGGTGCCGTCTATCCCTTTTACCGCTTCTTCAACGGCGACACCGATTTGCTCGATGACGTCTAGATCGGCGCCTGAGATTTTCACGCCGACCGGCGTCTTGATCCCCGTCGCCAGCATGTCGATCCGGTTCTTGATCGGCTGGATCCACACATTCGTGACGCCCGGCACCTGAACAACACGGTCAAGTTCGTCGCGGATCCTCTCCATCGTCATTCCGGGGCGCCATTCCTCCTCGGGCTTCAGCTGGATCGTGGTTTCGATCATCGTCAGCGGCGCCGGATCGGTTGCCGTGTCCGCGCGTCCGAGTTTGCCGTGCACCGTCTCCACCTCGGGGATGGTTGCGATCAGCCGATCAGTTTGCTGCAGGACCTCGCGCGCCTTGCCGATCGAGACACCGGGGTAGAGCGACGGCATGTAGAGAAAGTCACCCTCGTTCAGTTCCGGCATGAACTCCGAACCGAGGCGCTGGAGCGGATACCACATCGAGGCGACGACCGCGGCGGCCAGAAGCGTCGTGGCCCAGGGCCAGGCGATGGCCGCGTCCAGGAATGGGCGATATGTCCAGACAACGATGCGATTGAGGGGGTTCTTGCGTTCGGGCAGGATCCGACCGCGAATGAAGTATCCCATCAGCACCGGCACCAGCGTGATCGACAAAATCGCCGCTGCCGCCATTGCATAGGTCTTGGTATAGGCCAGCGGCTTGAACAGCCGTCCTTCCTGATTTTCTAGAACGAAGACCGGAAGGAAGCTCACCGTAATGATGGCAAGCGAATAGAAAAGCGCAGGCCCAACTTCGGATGCGCATTCCTGCACGATCCGCCAACGGTTCTCAGCCGTCAGCTTCTCCTTTTCGAGCCGACGGTGCATCGCCTCGATCATCACGATGGCGGCGTCGACCATTGCGCCGATGGCGATGGCGATGCCACCCAGCGACATGATGTTGGCGTTCACGCCCTGGGCCTTCATCAGGATGAAGGCCGCGAAAATGCCCAGAGGAAGCGACAGTAGGATCACCAGCGACGAGCGCAGGTGCAGAAGGAAGGCGGCGCAGACCAGCACCACCACGATGAATTCCTCGGTCAGCTTCTTCTGCAGGTTCTCGATGGCCCGTTCGATCACCCCGGAGCGGTCGTAAGTCGTGACGATCTCGACGCCCTCGGGCAGGTTTGGGCGCAGTTCTTCTATCCGAGCCTCCACCGCCTTGATCGTGGCCAGTGCGTTGCCGCCCCAGCGCAGGATCACAACGCCACCCACAGCGTCGCCTTCGCCATCGAACTCGCCGACGCCGCGTCGCATCTCCGGCCCGAGCCGGATCTCGGCCACGTCGCCGAGCGTCAGCGCGGCACCTCGCTTATTGACCATCAAGGGCGCGCTGGCGAGGTCCGAAAGCTCGTCAATGTAGCCCGACGAGCGGATCATGAACTCCGCTTCGCCCATCTCGATCACGCTGCCCCCGGTCTCCCTGTTTGCGGCCTCGATCGCTCCGCGCAGCTGCGCGAGCGTGATGTCATAGGCTCTGAGCTTGTTTGGATCGACGACAACCTGGTACTGCTTGACCATCCCGCCGATGGTGGCGACTTCAGAGACGCCTTCGACTGCCTGTAGCTCGTATTTCAGGAACCAGTCCTGAAGCGTCCGGAGCTGCGACAGGTCATGGTTCCCGGTGCGGTCGATCAGGGCATATTGGTATATCCACCCTACGCCCGTCGCATCCGGGCCCAGCTGCGGGGAGACGCCCTCGGGAAGACTTCCGGTAATTTGGCCGAGATATTCCAGAACCCGCGAGCGCGCCCAGTAAAGATCAGTGCCGTCCTCGAAGACAACATAGACGAAGCTGTCCCCAAAGAACGAAAAGCCGCGCACGTCCTGCGCGCCTGGCACAGCCAGCATCGCCGTGGCCAGTGGATAAGTGATCTGGTTCTCGACCACCTGCGGCGCCTGACCCGGATAAGGCGTGCGCACGATCACCTGCACGTCGGACAGGTCGGGGATCGCGTCCACCGGTGTCTCGCGGATGGCCCAGACTCCGGCCGCCGCCATCATGAGCGCGAGCGCCACGATGATGAAGCGGTTCGCAATCGAGGCGCGGATGATGGCCGGAATCATTGAGAGACACTCCGAGCGGCGGAGGTGCCCACGAGGGTCATCGAGAAGTCGGGGTTGCGATGCAAAAGCAGGATGAGTTCTTCACCTGTGGGCAAGGCAGTCGGATCAATGTCATCAGCGATGGCGAAATCCATGGTCATGCCCGGCATGCCGATCTCGGCCATGGGTCCATGGGTGATGTTGGCCATCCGAGCGTCCGGGTCGACTGCGTTGATGGTGCCCGAGACCTCCATCGGCGGTTGCATGGGCTCAGCCCCCGCCAAAACCATCGTCATGCCGTCTGGGCGCGCAAAGGTAAGCGACACTTCCATCCCGGTCGGCAAAGAGGTCGGGTCGAGATCGGCATCGACGGAAAACTCCATTGTCATCCCTGGCATCCCGATCTCCATGATCGGCCCGTGGGTTATGGTCGCCCGCCCGGCCTCGGCATCGACGGCGTCGATGGTACCGGTGACGGTGATTGGCGGCGCACTCGGGACGACAGGCTCGGCGTCCGCCAGCACCATGGTCATTCCATCCGGCCTTGCGAAGGTGAGGGTCATCTCCTGATCTGTTTCGGTTCCAGAGAGGTCCAGTTCCGGGGCCACTGCGAATGCCATCGTCATGCCTGGCATGCCGATTTCAGTGATCGGTCCGTGGGTGATCGTTGCCTGTCCCGTTGCCGGGTCGATGGCGTCAATCGTTCCTGAAACGACGATTGGAGGAGCCGCCGCGGTCGGCGTCTCGTCAACTTCCTCCACCGCCGGTGCATCTTCGCCCTCGGCGCGCACCGCGATAATGGAGAACATGCCGTTCTCATCCTTGGCGAGATCGAACTCGATTGGCGTATCGAGTGGCACGCTCGCGGGATCGATGCCGGCCAGATCAAGATCCATCTGCATGGCAGGCCAGCCCAGGTCTGGAATAGGGCCATGATCGAGCGTTAGCTTGCCTTCGGGCGTCACGGCCAGCGCCATACCTGTTCCCGTCGCAGCGACACCATCATCGGGACCCAGTTCGATCAGGCCAAGCAGACCGTCGGCGCCGCGTGCGGCGCGGAACGACACCTCCTCTCCCTCCCGCAGCCGGTCCAGCGACACGTCCGCGCGCACCGGGAACTCGGACGTCATTGCCGGCCAGTCGAGGCTTTCCAGGGCACCATGGCGAAGCGTCGCGACCCGCCGGTCACGGTCCAGCGCGACAAGCGTGCCTGTCCCACGAGCCGGCTCTTCATCGGTCGGCGCCATCCGCATGAAGCCCGCACTCAGGGCGCTTTCGCTGTCGATCAGAAATTGCGCCGAGGCGACGACCTCCTCACCCGGAGACAAGCCTTGCAGGATTTCCGTGCGGCCACCTTCTCCGAAACTGTCGCGAAGGCCCGTCGTGACGAGCCGCGGCCGGAATGTTCCCTCGCCCGTCTTCAGGATGACCCGCTCCGCCGATCCGGTGCGGATCACAGCCTCGGACGGAACTGTAAGTGCCTGACGGCTTGTATTGGGAAGGAGGCTCACGTTGCCGAACATGCCGGGCCGAAGCAGGCCTTCCGCATTGTCGAACCGCAGGCGGACGGGAAGAGTGCGCGTGCGCGGGTCGAGCTCGGGATAGATGTAGTCGATCCGGCCCTCGAAGATCCTGCCGGGAAGATGCTCGAAGCGGGCGACAGCAGTCATGTCTTCGGACAGGCGCGAGATGTCACGCTCGAACACATCCACGATCAGCCAGACTTGGCTCAGATCGGTGATCGAGACCGCCTGGGTGCCGGGTTGCAGGAACATGCCATCCGCAGCCTCAAGGGCCACCACGATGCCATCTCTTGGAGCTTCTACGGTGATGCGGCGCGCAATTTCGCCGGATGCCTCGATCTCTGCAATCTGTCTGTCGGTAGCCCCATGGCTGCGCAATTTGTTACGCGCAGCCTCAAGGGACAGGCCGGTGCCTCGCTCAAGCGAGCGCAGGAAATCGAAGCTCGCGACGCCGAATTCCGGAGAAAAGAGCTCGAAAAGCACGTCCCCTTTTCGGACAACGTCGCCAACCGCCCTGACGTTCAGAACCTCGATCCATCCATCGACGCGCGTGTGGACATGGCTGGTCAGATGCTCGTCGTAGCTGACAAATCCGACGGTTTCGATCCTTGGCGCCACATCCGTCATCCGAGCTAGCGCGGTGCGTACCCCGATCGCATTGATTTCGGCCGCGCTGAGCGAGACCTCTGACGGGTCGCCTGATGGTTCCTGACCGGCGTAGACCGGTATCAGATCCATTCCCATGGGCGATTTGCCTGGCCCTGGTTGCCGAAAATTCGGGTCCATCGGAGCGACCCAATAGAGAATTTCCGGGCCATCTGACCCGTCCACGCTCGCCGGGTTGAGGTAGAACCTCTCTAGTGTGATGCCACCTGCGGTGCCGCCCGCCAAGGCAATAATCGCGAGAGCCGTGTAGCGTCCACGCATTGCAACCTCCTGACAGCCGATCCGCTGTGGATCGGCCAAGAAATCAAGATGAACCCGAACCGCTAAAAGGCTCGGGTCCGCAAGAACCTGTCAGGAAAGTCGGGGAGGGCGTTCAGGGAGAGGGGTGTCGATCGAAGGTCCGACCAGATTTGTCATCCGCTGAGCGCAGGCGCTTCGGCTGTGATAAGTGGCCAGTAGAATGTCAGAATGTTGAAATTCAGAAAGGCAGCAAGCCGATACATGGCAGTTTGACGCGGCCTCGCTCTCGGGTTCACAGCATTCTGCGTTGGGGTTCCCGGATGTCATATGGTGCGATGCGTGGTCTATCGATCCGGTGTCGGATGATATCCAGGCGACGTTTCCATGAATGTCATGCCCCGCGTGGTCCATCGCAACGGCCGCAGCCAGTCCTGTGATCATGAGCGACATGCACATGATCAGCGCCGTTAGACGCTTCGCTACAAATCTGTACGCGACCGTTGCCATGACTTTGAAATAGTTTCGGCTACGTATCGAGACAACTAGATTTTGCGTGAACGCGTCTGAAGAGGCGCTGTTTCATGACTGATAAGTCCGCCACGTAGTCATTCGGCCAACTGGGCCTCGGTCCGAACCTGACCGAAACCGTCAGATGTCTCCTAAGAGCGGTATCCGGAAGTGCCTCTGCTCGCACTCTGGCAGACGCAGAAACCACTCCGGCTGAGTCGCCAGCTGCGCTGCAGAAAGAAAAGCTGCCGTTCGAACCGATTGCAGCGTGTTTTTTGCCCTGAGGTCCGAGTTGCGGACAAAACTGCCGGTCGCTTGTATTCAGCAATCAACGGCTTAGGCGAAGCCTTCAACGGAACAAGTTATCATTGACTTAATTCAAGGCTACCGGCGCGTGTAGATGGCAACCTGAGTAACGCCAAACACTATCCGCCGAGGGCTGTTGGGGTCTAATTTCCTGCGCTTCGCTACATTTTTTCTGAAAGTCAACACATTGGCGCTGCTGGCCATAGCTATGCAGCCGCGAACCGCTAGGGTCAGGATGCATTGATTTTCAGTGCGCTGCGTGATTCACGGCCCGAAAAACGGAGCGGTGACATGAGCGACCTTTTCTGGCTGACCGACGAGCAGATGGCCAAACTTGCCCCTTTCTTCCCGAAGTCGCACGGCAAGCCGCGCGCCGATGACAGACGCGTGCTGAGCGGAATTATCTTCATAAATCGCAATGGGTTGCGCTGGCGCGACGCCCCCAAAGAGTATGGGCCTCATAAGACGCTTTACAGCCGGTGGAAGCGTTGGAGCGAGAAAGGCATCTTCGCCAGGATGATGATTGGGTTGGCCGCCGAACACGGCGAGGAAAAGACCGTAATGATCGACGCGACCTATCTGAAGGCACATCGCACCGCGTCCAGCCTGGGCGCGAAAAAAGGGGGCGTGGTCGCCTGATTCGTCGCACTAAGGGCGGCATGAACACGAAACTGCATGCCATCTGCGACAGTCAGGGGCGCCCGATCAACTTCTTCGTCTCTGCGGGACAGGTCAGCGATTACATCGGGGCGAGGGCGCTGCTCAGCAGCCTGCCGGATGTTGACTGGCTGCTCGGGGACCGGGGATACGACGCCGATTGGTTCCGAGAAGCGTTGCAAGACAAAGGGATACGCGCATGCATCCCCGGACGAAAACAACGCAAGATCCCCGTCAAATATGACAAGCGCCGCTACAAGCGGCGCAATCGGATCGAGATCATGTTCGGCAGGCTCAAGGACTGGAGGCGCGTGGCAACCCGATACGACAGATGCCCAAAAGTCTTCCTCTCGGCCGTCGCACTCGCGGCAATCATCATCTTTTGGTTATGAATCCTGACCCTATGGTGTCGTGGAATACCAAAAATGGTATCCATTACACTGCAGAGTCTCCATTTTTTGGAAACTCGAAAAGGCACTCCCTTCCGTGTCAAGCGGAAACGCTTTCAAATGTACCGTAAACCTGCAATGCGCTACATTACAGACGTGGAAAAGAATGCATATACAATAAGAAACCTAAAGCGAGTCTACGGCGAAGGGCCTGCGGCCGTGCACGCATTGCGCGGAGTAACTCTAGACATTCCGGAACGAGAAATCGTTGTGCTACTTGGCGCTTCAGGCAGCGGAAAATCGACCTTGCTGAACATTGTCGCGTTGATCAGCCCCGCCTGAGTGGTCCAGTTTGACTGTTAGTGCATAAGCGACCAATTTTCCGTCTAGTCGCCGATAATATTCCTGATCCTTTCGATGGTCGCGTTATCCACTTCGACCCCTTGCAAACGCGCCTTCACTCGATGCTTCCGGCGTCCTTCACCGGGCAGTCGTGCACCGTCCTGCGCCTCAAATGCGTCGGTTAAGCGAGAAAGAAGCGCTGCATATCTGTCGCCGGCCGTTTTCTCGGGATCAATAGCAATGAAGAATTGACCAGTCTTTGGCGGACCGCCGACGGTTCCGGAAAACGGCGAGGCGTCTATCCCGAGCGTAGCGCCTGTCATCAAAACCGCCATCGTCTCGACGAGTAGAGCCGCGCCGACCCCTTTGTAACCTCCTGATGGGGCCATCGATCCCTTCAGCCCGACCTCTGGATCAGTGGTCGGGTTGCCATCGGGGTCCAGCGCCCAACCTACCGGGATCGGCTTACCTTCGCGGGCGTGCTTCATAACTTCGCTCTTGGCGATTGTGCTGGCACTCTGATCGATCAGGATTGCCGGTTCGCGGTCGAGGCCCGGAACGGCGATCGAAAGGGGATTCGTGCCGACCACGGGTTTGGACCCGCCGGATGGAGCTATCGATGCTGGCGCATTGGTGAATCCGAGTCCGACTAGCCCGGATCGCGCCAATTGCGCCGTGTGATAGCCCAGAACGCCACAATTGTAACTGTTTCGAATGGCCAGCGCCGCGATACCTTGTTCGCGCGCCAGTGGCACCAGGCGCTCGAAGCCAAGATCGATCGCAGAATGGGCGAACCCAGTCATTGCATCGACGCGGACCACTGATGGACTGGATACCTCGAGCTTTGGCTGCGCCTGACCGTCGACTTTACCGCAACCTACGTGCTCGCAGTAAATCGGGATGTAGGCCAGGCCGTGACTCGCGATCCCGTCGGCCTCGGTCGCGCTTGTGGCAACGGCAAGTGGCCGTGCATTAGCCTCCGATGTACCAGCCGCCACAAGCGCGCGAAAGCTGAGGTTCTCGATTTCAGCGAGGCTGAGTGTAGTTGTCGGCATTAGTGAAACCTCGGCTTAATCATTGTCGGACAGTCCGGCACCCGCGCCCTTGAGGCGCGACTCCTCGGTGGCCGGCGCATAAGTACGATGGGCAAAGGCCAACAGTGCCGCCCAATCATTCGCGTCGGGATCTGCGCGCAGACGGTGGCTGTATGGCTGATCAATCGTTCCTCCGATACAGATACTGGCCCCAACAGACGAACTCGGAGGCGCACCGCTCGACGACAAAAGCTCGCCGTCTGTACACAAGACCAAATCGTCAAGGACAACCTCTACGGGCTTTTCGAACTCACGGGCCAGAAGAGCGGCAAAGGGTGCCAAAAACACCGGTACAGCCACAGCCCCAAGCCGGATGTCTTTGCCGCCAAGTTCGTGGGCGCGATCTGAAATTGCCGCACCTGTCGCCAGAGGGCACAAAATGCCGCCCCTCGCGGTCCAGGGCTCGCTGCCGGTTTGAGGCAACCACCCAGCGATGTTTTGCCCGTCGATCCGCTCAAGTAGTTCAGTGAGTGCTCTGCAACCGTCAAGATCGCGCGAGCAAAGCCAGCGAGTTGCCTTCCCGGCTTCCTCCGCCAGCCCCCAGGGATAGCCCGCGCCGCGTGCCGCCCTCTTTGCGGTAGCCTCGATCTCATTCAATGACAGGTTCATACCGAGAACTCCGGAAAGACCCAGTCATCAGCATTGGTCGGCGTCAGCTCCTCGGGATACGGCGCGCCCGCGTACATGCAAATGCGCACCCAGCGGTCCGAACGCGGGTCGAAATGCGTTGCTCCGAAAAACGAAAGCTTCGCCCGCAGCATGTCGATCGGCATGACATCTGCTGCGATCGTGTTGTCGTGGATCTCGCCATAGGGCGCGATGCGGCTGATCTGGGCGCGGCGGACGGTGTGGCGATGCTCGGGGTGGTTCAGCAGGAACTCGGCAATCGGCGCATCATCACCCCAGTCTTGCAGCGCGGCGAAGGCCATGGTGGCATCTCGGGCCGGGGCCAGGGGCTGTTCGTAATCCGATACTGGTTCTTCAAAGCGCTCGCCCAGGCGCGGTTCCAGTTTTTCCTCGGACACATACCAGGCTCGGGCGCAATTCTGCGAGTTCTGCCAATCCAGTTTCAGCGCCCAGCCGAATGAAGTCTCCAAAAGCCGCCGGACCTCGCCAATCGGCATTGCGCCATCAATGCGGAACGCGGCCGCGTTGCTGTCCGCCATGCAATGCGCCAGGCCATCAACCAACTGGCCGTACGGTTCTAGAATGAGAGAGGCGACAAGCTCCTGCCCCTCCTCGCTCAACGCGCTTTCGGACCAAAGGACTAGACGGTTCCACGGCTCGGGACCGTCGAGGTTGCTGCCGTCCACGAAATCGCGCAGGCGGCCGAGGTCGCTCCGCAGATCAGAGAGTTTCGCAATCTGAAACGGATGCTCAGACCTCCACTGCGCTACAGAGATCTCTGTTCGCGCTAGTCTGTCCAGAAAGACGGCAATTTCTTCGGATGTAGCTGTGTCAATTGACCGTACGCGAGAGATCGCCTCTTCGCGGGCCATGATCCAGTTGTTGAACAGGATTGGGTGATTGACGATGAAAGGCGCCATTCCCAGTCCAGTTGAATTCCCGATTCCGAGCCGCCGGGCGATTGCTGGATCAAGATCGGCTGCCCGGTCCCCGCCTTTTGCCCGTGCCATGTGCTGGACGAGGTCACGCACGAAGATTCTGGTCAGATAGACCGACAACATCTCGGCCTGGAACGGCACCTGCATCTCGGGGCGGTCGGCGATCGCCTCGCGGTCGGCCGCGCCGAATTTGCCGGATCCGTACACGGCCGTCGTCCGCATCAGGTAGCCGACATCGTCGATCATCCCCGCGTCGGGCTGCCGTCCGGCCGCGAGGGCGTCGACGACATGCCGCCAGAGCCGGACGGAGCGGTTGGCGCGCGACAGCGACAGCTCCCTCTCGGACACGCGGCCGGCCTCCTGCAGGGGAACATTCCGCGCGAGCCGGTCGATATCCTGCGGTGTGGGAACGCCGTCGAACAAGGCGAAGGTGGCGTCCCAGGCCTCGGCGATGACCCGGTCGGACCGCAACTCGTCCGGAAGGTCATGGGCGAAGGACACCAGCGAATAGCTGCGCGTCGGGCCCGTCGCGGTATACACCGCCCGCCCGACGCCTTTTGGGTCGATATCGAAAACGGGGCGGGTGAACGTCCAGCCCTCGCCGGCCAGCCGGCGGGTGAGGATGCGCATGAAGCTCAGACGGCATTGATGTAGAGACCCCAGCCGCCTGAGCGTCATGACCCGGGCCGGGTCCCGCCGCGCGATATGGGGCGCCGTACGGGTCACGACGCCGGGCCGGGGCCGAAACTCTCGGCGAAGAAGCGGTACCAGTTCCACCCCATGATCCCTGCGACCTCGGCGTCGCTCATGCCGACCTCGCGCAGCCCGGCCTCGATAGTCCCGAAATCGCGGTTGTCCCGAAACCAGTCGGGCATCTCCGGGAAACCCGGATTGGACGCGGACCCTTCGCCGTAGTCGATCTGCTTCGTCCAGCGCCCCGTCCGCATCCACTCGACCACGCTGTCGGGCTGATCCTGGCAAAGGTCGGAACCGATCCCGAGGTGATCGGTGCCGAACTTGTCAGCCGTGCGCGCGATCATCTCGCAGAAACTTCGCAGCGTGCAGCCGGATTTGTCGCGCAGGTGATGGGGATAGAGCGAAAAGCCCAGCATGCCCCCGTTCTGCGTCACCGCACTGATGACATCGTCTTTTTTGTTTCTGAGTGCGGGCGACCACGCGTGGGGGTTGGCGTGGGTGATGGCGATCGGGCGGTCCGATATCTCGGCGGCCTCGATCGTGGAGCGGTCGGCCGAATGGCTCATGTCCACGACCAGGCCGACGCGGTTCATCTCGCGGATCACCTGCCGTCCCATGCGGGTGATGCCGGTATCCTCGGCCTCGTAGCATCCGGTCGCCAGCAAGGACTGGTTGTTGTAGGTCAGCTGCATGAAGCGCGCGCCCAGCGTGTGAACGATCTCGACCAGCCCGATGTCGTCCTCGATCGGGCTGGGGTTTTGAAACCCGAAGAAGATCGCCGTCCGCCCGGTCTCGCGCGCGGTGTCTATGTCGCCGGCCCACCGCCCCTTCATGATCAAGTCGGGATGGGTTTCGAACCACCGGTTCCAGGTCTCGAAGTTCAGAACGGTTTCGCGGAAAGTCTCGTGATAGGCGATGGTGACGTGCACCGCATCGACGCCGCCTTCCCGCATCTGCCGGAAGATCTTCTCGGACCAGTTGGCGTATTGAAGACCGTCGATCCGCATCAGCTCGGACTACCTGCGCTGATGTAGGCGGTTTTGACCGTCGTGTAGAACTCTGCCGCAGCCCGTCCCTGTTCCCTTGGACCATAGGAACTGTCGCCGCGTCCCCCGAATGGCACATGATAGTCAGTTCCCGCCGTCGGAAGATTGACCGTAACGACGCCGGTCCGGGCATTTCGCCGGAAATGGGTAGCACGGGCGAGATCGCGGGTGACAATCCCGGATGTCAGCCCAAAATTCGTGTCGTTAACTGTCGCCAATGCCTCTTCATAGCTGTCGACCCGGATCACCGCGGTCAGCGGCGCAAACATTTCTTCCCGATTGATGCGCATGGTATTGTTTGTATTTAGAAAAACACCAGGTGACATATAGTAACCGTCGTGGGGCAAATCGAGCCGTTCTCCTCCGCAGGCGAGTTCAGCCCCCTCGGATTTCCCGAGCTCGACATAAGCAAGGTTCTCCCCTAGTTGCTGGGCGCTAACGACTGGGCCCATCTGGGTGCCGTCCTCGAGTGCGTGGCCAACCTTCATGGCCTTTGCACCGGCCACGAGCTTTTCGACGAAAGCGTCGTGAACAGAAGAATGCACAATCAGCCGGGAGGATGCCGTGCACTTCTGACCCGTCCCGCCGAACGCGCCGCCCAACGCGACCGATACAGCGAGATCAAGGTCTCCGTCGTCCATGACGGCGAGAGCGTTTTTCGAGCCCATCTCCATCTGGACCTTGGTGAGGTTTTGAATAGCCGCTGCGGCAATCCCCCTGCCGACCGGAACGGACCCGGTAAACGAAATCGCATTCACTATCGGGCTTTCGACGAGTCGTTGCCCTACTGCACGTCCCGATCCCATCAACAGTGAAAAAAGACCTTTAGGTATGTCCTGTTTAGCGATTATTTCGCTTAGAGCGACCGCTGAAGCCGGCGTGGCATTGGCGGGTTTCCAGATAACCGCGTTTCCATAGCAAAGCGCCGGCGCGATCTTCCAGGAAGCGGTCGCGGTCGGGAAGTTCCAGGGTGAGATAACGGCGACAACGCCGACCGGTTCTCGACGCACGTCGATTTCAACTCCCGCTCGAACGCTATCTGCGTTCTCGCCGATCTGGCGCAGGCACTCGGCGGCATAGTAAGTGAAGAACTGACCGGCGCGGTACACCTCGCCTTTGCCCTCCGCCAGTGGCTTGCCTTCTTCACGACTTAGAAGCGTGCCGAGTTCATCAGACCGGGCCATGAGTTCGTTGCCAATGTCCATCAGAACAGCTTGTCTGCGCTCAATCCCGACAGCGGCCCACTCCCTTTGTGCGTTCCGGGCCTGATCGAGAGCAGCGTCTATCTGATCGGGACTCGCTTGCGCGAATAAGCCGACCAGATCGCTTAGATCGGATGGGTTGCGGTTTTCGACTTCGCTCTCACCCGCAACCCACTCCCCTGCAATGAAATTTTTCTTTGCGTATGACATGCCCCGGCCCAGATGATTGATGGGCAAACATGGACCTTGCACGCCATATCAGTCAAACTTAATCTTCAGGAAGTTTGAAGCTGTGATCAAGATCGAAATGCTCCGTTGCATTGGAGCGGTGGCTCAGGCCGGTAACCTTGCCGACGCGGCCATTCGACTGGGGCGAACGCAATCCGCCTTTTCGAAGACCCTGAAGCACTTGGAAGAACACCTTGGCCAGCCGCTTTTTGAAAGCGAGAGGAAAAACCGTCTGTCTCCGCTTGGGCACGAAGTCTTTCGCTCGCTCAGCAGCAGTTGCGTCAATTAGACGATACCATTGACGCCATTGAATCTGCCGCACAGGCACCTCCCCGCGGAAGAGGTTCAAAGGCTGATCGCCGATCTCATCAGAGCGAGATTGGAGAGACACGATGTTGCGACGCGTCTTATCCGGTATCTATCTGCATCAGAGGTTGGCGCCACATCTGCCAAACTACATGAGGTGCAAAAGACACAGGACTGTCTGGCGTTGGTCGAGCGGGCAGATATCGCGCCAGGCGATATCGTCGTTCGTATGCACGTCGAAGACATCTCGAAGCTGGTTTAGTGCGATCCGGAAAAGATCGACCCGGATCAGCTCATCATCCAAGGCCCATTCCGGATGCGCAGAAGGGGCGTTGAGCTGAAACTGCATCTTGGAGATGCGCCGACTGAGATTGATAGAATGCTCGTGCGAACATCGGAAATGCACAGCGATGGATGGCGATGATCCTCGACGGCAAATCCTTTGCAGAGATTGCGGATGCGGAAGGGACTTCAAAGCGGCGGATCCAAGACGTGGTTGATCTGGCACTGCTCGCACCATTTGTCTTGGAGGCGATTGCCGCGTGTGAGCAGCCAGATGGTCTGACCTCTGATTACCTGATCAAGTCCGGCGTTCCCGCGATATGGTCGGAACAGCGCGAAACCTTCGCGAAGCTGTAAGTCAAAACCTCGCAAAAACTACCAAACTCGTACCGCCGGAATGGCGAACAGAGACTGCGGCGATAAATCGACCGGATGTGTGCTCTGCTTTGGGTCTCGTTTTGAAACTGGCCAAACTAACAGGCTGAAGCTCAGGCACTTAATTGAGTGCAGGTTGCAGGCGGCTATTTTTAGAGAAGTGTTTGGCTGGGGTGGTAGGATTCGAACCTACGATACACGGTACCAAAAACCGCTGCCTTACCACTTGGCTACACCCCAACGGTGAGCGGCTACTTACGATTGTTGTTGGCGGGGTTCAAGGGCTTTCGAAGAAAAAATTCGGGCGAACAAAAATTTTTTTGCACCCGTCTCATCAGGTGTGCAGCAGTGCTGCACTAACCCTGTTTTCGGCTTGGCGGTTTGGAAAGCTCGGGCTCGATCCTGAACGCCATCAATGTCCGAAAGGGGCAGTGTATCATATGGGCTTCAAGTACGCGAAGGGTTGGATCAATGGCGGTGAAATCGCGGCGGGGGTGTCGAAGATTTGCGCCAAAGACGGACTGCGTTTCGTGACATTCATGCTGTCGCCCTGCCGCCGGCATGCCAGCCTGGGGAAGGCAAAGGGAAGGATCCAAATGAAGGTGCTGGGCACGCCGGACCACAG
This sequence comes from Ruegeria sp. BHSB172, assembly GCF_059613165.1. Taxonomy (NCBI): domain Bacteria; kingdom Pseudomonadati; phylum Pseudomonadota; class Alphaproteobacteria; order Rhodobacterales; family Roseobacteraceae; genus Ruegeria; species Ruegeria sp. BHSB172. Next base: position 117,035 of record NZ_JBXWRZ010000002.1, on the reverse strand, counting down.
GTTCAGTGACCTGCCGGATTGCGGCTTTGTACCCAACTACCTGATGGTGGATGACACCGAAGGCAGCGAATTGCGGGTCCACTATCTGGACGAAGGGCCGAAGGCTGCGTTTCCGGTACCAATGATGCACGGAGAACCATCCTGGTCGTACCTGTATCGTCACATGATCCGGCCCGTCGCCGCAGCCGGACTCCGGGTCATCGCGCCCGATCGTGCAGGCTTTGGAAAATCGGACAAACCTGTCGAGCGGACCGATTTTACCTATGCGCGCCACGTGTTTCGGTTGAGGCGGGTGTTGCGTCGCCTCGATCTGCGTGACACCACCCCGTTTCGTCAGGACTGGGGCGGGCTGATCGGGCAGCGACTGTGGGCCGAAATACCGGATCGGTTCGCGCGGATCATGGTCGCGAACGCGGCGCTGCTCACAGGCGACCAGCCTCTGTAGCGCGGCGTTCGCCGCGTAGCGCCGGTTCAGCCAGGAAACGCCTGAGTTTCGCGCCGGGCGAAACGTCCATGGCGGAGCGGTGTCCACGCTGTCCGAGGTCGAGGTCTCCGACTATGACGCGCCGTTCCCGGATGATGGCCACAAGGCGGGAGCGCATAAGTTTCCCGTGCCGGTGCCAGACCGGCCGGACGACCGGGAATCCGAGTCGAATCGCAAGGCCATGGCCGTCATCCGAAACTTACTGACGCCGGTCCTGACGGACTTTGGCGCCGAAGACCGGATATGGCCGGCGCGGACCGCGTGTTTCAGGAACTCTGTCCGAGTGCCGCAGGACAGCCGCATCTACGTCAGCCCAAAGCCGGGCATCCTCTGCAGGAGGATGTACCCGAAGCGCTTGTTAAAACCTTATTGGGTTTTGTCCGGCGCACGTCCTGATCCCGGTTATTCGCGGATTTCGTTCGGGTCCACGCCCCATAGGTTGCTTTTGGGCGCCCAGCCGCCATAGCCGCCGGCCGAAATGCGACACCAGTCAATGTTGCAACTGCCTAGGCGGGCCACCACGCCGGATTCGAATTGCGCATTGATCAGTGCGCCCGGATCGGGGCTGGCGCGCACCGGCAGCATGTCGGCTTCGACCAGGACGGTGCGAACGCCTGACAGCAGGGCATAATGCACCCAGCCTCCGGCGCCGTCGCGGTCTTGAACTTTACGCCAGTTGCCGTATTCGGCCACCACCTGCAGCGGCATGCCGCGCCTTTTGAACACCCAGTCGATCCGGTGGGTCAGCGACGGGCCGCGGCGCACGTTGGCCTCGGCGGCCTTCATCGAGACATAGCGTGGAATCGGTAGGTTGGTGACCTGGCCGCGGACCTGCTCCGCATGGGCGGAAGAAACGCCGAGACCACCGAACAGCGCCGTCACAATGCCCAGAAGCGGGCGTTTCAGCCGGAAAAAAGCGCTCACTGCCTGCTCTTACGCCTGTCGATCGTGATTCAAAAAGGTGGGGATGATGCCCCAGGGGTTCTTGTGCCCCAACTGATCCTGCGCCACGATGCCATGGCGCGCGTCGGATTGCAAAGCAGTAGGAGGGCTGAGGTGCCGAGAGAACGTCTGAGTGTTGTTGTAACGCGACGGTTGCCCGAAGTGGTGGAAACACGGCTGAGCGAGCTGTTCGATGTCAGGCTGCGGGACGATGACACGCCCATGACGCGCGACGAACTAGCGGCCGCCGTGAAAGAGGCCGACGTGCTGGTCCCGACGATCACCGACTCGATCGATGCGGGGCTTTTGGGCCAGGCCGGCGAGCGGCTGCGCTTGATTGCGAATTACGGCGCCGGGGTTGACCACATCGACGTCGCCACCGCCAGGCAGCGCGGCATTTTGGTGTCCAACACCCCCGGGGTGCTGACCGATGATACGGCCGACATGACCATGGCGCTGATTCTGGCGGTGACACGCCGCATCCCCGAGGGACTTTCGATCATGCAGAAAGGCGACTGGGCCGGCTGGGCGCCGACCGCCTTGCTGGGCGGCCGCATCGGTGGGCGGCGTCTGGGGATCCTGGGCATGGGCCGCATCGGGCAAGCCGTCGCGCGCCGTGCCGCGGCATTCGGCATGCAGATCCATTACCACAACCGTCGTCGCCTCCGCCCAGAGATCGAACAGGAGTTGCAGGCCACCTATTGGGAAAGCCTGGACCAGATGGTGGCGCGGATGGACGTGATCTCGATCAACTGCCCTTCGACCCCGTCCACCTTTCACCTGATGAATGCGCGGCGGTTGAAGCTGATGAAACCCAGCGCGGTGATCGTGAACACGTCGCGTGGCGAGGTGCTGGATGAAAATGCGCTGACCCGGATGATCCGCGCGGGCGAGATCGCGGGCGCCGGTCTGGATGTCTATGAACACGGAACCGACGTGAACCCCCGCCTGCGTCAGCTGCCGAACGTCGTGTTGCTGCCGCATATGGGGTCGGCCACGCTGGAAGGGCGGATCGAAATGGGTGAAAAGGTCATCATCAACATCAAGACCTTCGAAGATGGGCATCGCCCGCCCGATCAGGTCGTGCCTGCGATGTTGTGAGTTTGCTCCCGGCCAGTCATCGCGCGGCCGGGATTTTTTTGGGGCCCGCTAGGCGCGGCCCACAGCAAAATTTTTTTCGGGAGGACTTCAGGATGCGTGTTTTGTTTTCTGGATTGGCGCTTGCGGCGCTGGCTTTGGCCGGCCCTTCGATCTCACAGGAAGCCGCCGATGCCGTGGCCCCCGAGGCCGCCTCGGAAGGTCAGGTTCTGGCGCTGACCGAACAAGCCCTGGCCGCGCTCGAGGCCAAGGCGGCCGGTCGGCCGGTTTCGGCGCAGAACTGGATGGTGGCCGCAGCCAATCCGCTGGCGGTCGAGGCGGGTGCCAGGGTGCTGCGCAACGGAGGCTCGGCGGCCGATGCCATGATTGCAGTACAGGTGGTGCTGGGCTTGGTCGAGCCGCAATCGTCAGGCCTGGGCGGCGGAGCATTCCTGGTCTGGTACGATGCGGCAAAGCAGTCTTTGACCACGCTTGACGGGCGGGAAACCGCGCCGCGCGCTGCCACGCCGACCTTGTTTCAGGACGAAAATGGCGAACCGCTGAAGTTCTTCGATGCCGTTGTGGGCGGCCTGTCGGTCGGCACGCCCGGTACGCCTGCTTTGCTGGAGGACGCGCACCGGCGCTGGGGGCGCACGCCGTGGCCCGGCCTGTTCGAGGATGGCATCCGCCTGGCCAAGGAAGGCTTCGTGGTCTCGCCCCGGCTGGCCAGTCTGGTGGCCGCCGATGCCGAGCGTCTGTCGCGGTTCCCCGCCACGGCCGAGTATTTCCTGCCGGGCGGCACGCCCATTCAGCAAGGCCAGCGGCTGACCAACCCCGACTATGCCCGGACCCTGCGCATTCTGGCCCGCGAGGGGGCCGCCGGTTTCTATGGCGGCGAGATCGCGGCAGATATCGTCAGCACCGTCCGAAACGCACCGGGCAACCCGGGCGTCCTGTCGGGGGGGGATCTGGCGCTGTATCAGGTGATCGAACGCGAACCGGTCTGCACCGAATATCGCGCCTATGAGGTCTGCGGGATGGGGCCGCCGTCCTCGGGTGCGCTGACGGTGGGGCAGATCCTGGGCCTTTTGAACGGGTTCGATCTGGCGGCGCTGGGTCCTGACAGCGCCGAGGCCTGGCGGCTGATCGGCGACGCCTCGCGCCTGGCCTTCGCGGATCGGGGCCGGTACATGGCCGATAGCGACTTTGTTCCCATGCCCACGCAGGGGCTGGTCGATCCGGACTATCTGTCGGGGCGCGCCGCATTGCTGAACGGCCCCGCGGCCCTGACCGAGGTGGCTCCGGGAATGCCCGAATTCGATCACGCCCTGAACTGGGCCGACGATGTTTCGATCGAACTGCCCTCGACCTCGCATATTTCCATCGTCGATGCCGCTGGCAACGTTCTGTCGATGACGACGACCATCGAGAACGGGTTCGGCTCGCGCCTGATGACCAACGGGTTCCTGCTGAACAACGAACTGACCGATTTTTCGTTCCGCACCCACAAGGACGGCGTGCCAATCGCCAACCGGCTGGAGCCGGGCAAGCGCCCCCGGTCGTCGATGAGCCCGACCATCGTCCTGCAGGACGGAGAGCCGGTTCTGGCGATCGGATCGCCCGGCGGCAGCCGCATCATCGGCTATGTCGCCAAGTCCATCATTGCCTGGGCCGACTGGGGCATGGACGCGCAGCAGGCGGTCGCCCTGCCGCATCTGGTCAACCGCTTCGGCACCTATGACGTGGAGGCCGGGACCGAGGCCGAGGGGCTTGCCGATGCGCTGGCCGGGCTGGGGTTCGAGGTGAACGCGCGCGATCTGACATCGGGTCTGCACGCAATCGAGATCCGCGACGGGTTGCGCGGTGGCGCGGACCCCCGGCGCGAGGGCATCGCGCTGGGCGAGTGATCACGTCGCAGGGGCCGGGGATTGCCTGCCGCGCGCGGGCAATCTAGTCATTGAAACGCTTTGCGCAGAGTGGATCAGAAAAGGGGGATGCCATGGGCCGTGCAGCCACATTGGAGAGAAACGCGGCGGGGATCGAGACCGCAATCGGCATTCTCAAGCAGCGTTTCGGCGACCGTTTGCAAACCGGCGCCTCGGTGCGCGAACAGCACGGGCACACCACGACCTGGATCGAGAACCAGAGCCCGGATGCGGTGATCTTTGCCGCCTCCACCGAAGAAGTGGCCGAAATCGTTGAAACTTGCGCCGCGCACAAGGTGCCGGTCATTCCGTTCGGAACGGGCACGTCGCTGGAAGGGCATGTGAACGCGCCGGCGGGCGGAGTCTGCATTGATCTGGGCCAGATGAACAGGATTCTGGCCGTGAACGAGGGCGATCTGGACTGCATCGTCCAGCCCGGTGTCACGCGTGAACAGTTGAACACCCACCTGCGTGACAAGGGGCTGTTCTTTCCAATCGACCCCGGCGCGAATGCCTCGCTGGGTGGCATGGCCGCAACGCGGGCATCCGGCACCAACGCGGTGCGCTACGGGACGATGAAGGACAATGTCCTGAGCCTGGAAGCCGTCATGCCCGACGGCCGGATCATCCGCACCGGCCACCGCGCAAAAAAAACCTCGGCCGGGTATGATCTGACCCGGCTGCTGATCGGCGCCGAAGGCACGTTGGGGGTGATCACCCAGTTGACCTTGCGCCTGCATGGCATCCCCGAGGCGATCACCTCAGCACGGTGTTCCTTTCCGTCCGTCGATGCGGCCTGCCAGGCGGTGATGGCCACCATCCAATACGGTGTGCCGGTGGCGCGGATCGAACTTCTGGACCAGCTGTCCGTCAGGGCCGCCAATGCCTATTCCGGCCTCGATCTGCCCGAGACGCCGCTGCTGCTGCTCGAGTTCCACGGCTCAGACGCGGGCGCCGCCGAACAGGCCGAGACTTTCGGCGACATCGCCGACGAATTCGGTGGGACCGGGTTCGCGGCAACCGCGACCGTGGAAGAGCGCAACAAGCTGTGGCAGGCGCGGCACGACATGTACTGGGCCTCGTTGCAGCTGCGGCCGGGCGCGCGCGGGATCTCGACCGATGTCTGCGTGCCGATTTCGCGCCTGGCGGAATGCGTGACCGCGGCTCAGGACAAGGCGGCAGAGCTTGGCCTGTTGGCGCCTGTCGTCGGTCACGTCGGCGACGGCAATTTCCATACGCTGCTGCTGATCGACATGGACAACCCGGACGAGGTCGCCAAGGCCGAGGACTTCGTCGGCTGGCTGAACGATCTGGCCATCTCGATGGAGGGAACCTGCACGGGCGAACACGGGATCGGGCAGGGCAAGAAGCCTTACCTGACGCGGGAACTCGGGCCGGCCGTCGATTACATGCGGGCGATCAAGGCCGCGCTGGATCCGCACAACATCATGAACCCGGGCAAGATCGTCTGATCTGAACCGGATGGTCGGTCTTGGCAAAGGCAGTCGGGAACAGGTGAAAGAGGCGCGGCGCTTCATCCGCCGTTGGGTCCCCGAACCACCCGTTTTGCCGAGCATTCTCCGGCGCTGAGGGCGCGCAGGTCGGTTTTGTACCGTTTTGCGTCGGATGGACTTGGCGGTTTGCCGTGCGCTTGGGCATAAACCTTGCCAAACAGACTCAATCCGGAGAGCGGGCACATGAAAACCCAAGTCAAAGCATTGATCGTTGGCGGCGGCGCCATCGGCACATCGATTGCCTATCACCTGGCCAAGGCGGGCTGGGACGATGTCATGCTGATCGAACGGGACGAACTGACTGCGGGGTCCACCTGGCACGCGGCGGGTCTGCTGCCGCTCTTCAACATGTCCTACGCGACGACCCACATCCACAAATACTCGGTGGATTTCTATAAGACGCTCGAGGCGGAAACGGGCCTGAATGCGGGCTTCTCGGTGGTGGGCAACCTGCGCATGGCCCAGACGCAGGAGCGTATGGACGAATACATGCTGTATGCCTCGACCGCCGAAACCTGCGGTGTGCCCTACGAATGGCTGAGCCCGGCCCAGATCAAGGAGCGGTGGCCGCTGGTGCGGACCGAGGATCTGGTCGGCGCGATCTATCATCCGACCGACGGCTACATCAACCCGGCCGACGTGACCATGGCGATGGCCAAGGGCGCCCGTCAGCGCGGCGTTATGATCGAGCGCAAGTGGCAGGCCGATGCCTTTGAATGGAAAGGCGACCACTGGGACGTGACCCTGACCAAGATGGTCGAGAAGGGCGGCAACCTGGTGCCGTCAGACGAGCAGATCGTCGTCTCGGCCGAGCATGTGGTGACCGCCTCGGGCAACCACGCGCAGCGCACGGCGCGGATGCTGGGGATCAAGATCCCCGCGATCCCGGTCGAGCATCAGTTCATCGTCACCGAACCCGACGCCGAGCTGGTCAAGTTCCGCGAGGCCGGCAACCCCGAGCATCCGGTTCTGCGCGACGCCGACGCCAAGTGGTATGTGCGCGAGGAACGCGGCGGCTGGATCCTGGGCCCCTACGAGCGCAACGCGCCGGCCCGTTTCGAATATGGCGTGCCCGACAGCTTCCGCGCCGACCTCTTCCCGCTGGATCTCGAGCGGATCGAAGAGGAATACATGAGCATGATCCACCGGATTCCGTCCACGGAAACGGTTGGCCTCAAGGACGATTTCAACGGCCCGATCTGCTATACCCCCGATGGCAACCCGCTGGTCGGCCCCGCGCCGGGTCTGCGCAACATGTGGCTGGCCGAGGGCTTCTCGTTCGGTATCACTGCCGCCGGCGGCACCGGTTATTACCTGGCGCAGTTGATGGTCGAGGGCGAGGCCGAGATCGACATGGCCTCGCTGGACCCGAAACGCTACTCCAGCAACTGGATGACCACCGAGTTCGCCGCGCGCAAGAACGAGGAATGCTACGAGCACGTCTACATCCTGCACCACCCGGACGAAGAGCGCGAGGCCTGCCGCCCGCTGCGCACCGCCCCGGCCTATGACCGCCAGAAGGCGCGCGGCGCGCAGTTCGGCTGGGTCAACGGCTGGGAGCGTCCGAACTACTACGGCCCGCTGGACGCGCCCGAGAATTTCGACCACGACGCCCGCAGCTTCCGCCGCGGCGGCTGGTGGCAATATGCCGTGGAAGAGGCCAAGGCGATCCGCAACGGGGTCGGCCTGATCGACGCCACCACCTTTACCAAGCACATCATCAAGGGGCCGGGCGCCACGCAGTTCCTCGACTGGTTCACCTGCAACAAACTGCCCAAGGTCGGCCGCATCAACCTGACCTATGCGCTGACCGATCACGGCACCACCCGCACCGAGTACACTATCGTGCGCCTGAAAGAGCACGAGTATTACCTCGTCTCGGCCGGTGCCTGGACCGAGTATGACGCCGACTTCCTGCGCAAGGCGGCCGAGGACAAGATGGCCGAGTTCGGCTATATCGAGATCCAGGACGTGACCACCCAGTGGGGCGTCTTTGCCATCGCCGGGCCCAAGTCGCGCGACGTGCTGAAAGAGGTCATCAAGGACGCCGAGCCCGAAACCGCCCTGTCGAACAAGCGCTTCCCGTGGCTGTCGGCCCGCCGGATCGAACTGGGCATGTGCCCGGTCAACGCGATCCGCGTGGCCTATACCGGCGAGCTGGGCTGGGAACTGCACCACCCGATCGAGATGCAGAACTACCTGTTCGACCTGCTGGAGAAAGCCGGAGAGAAGCACGGCATGAAGCTGGTCGGCGCCCGCGCGCAAAACTGGCTGCGGCAGGAGAAATCCTATCGCGCCTTCGGCACCGAACTGGGCCGCGACGCGACGCCGCTCGAGGCCGACCTGCCGCGTTTCGTCGATCTGAACAAAGAATTCCACGGCAAGGACAAGCTGATCGAGACCGGCGTGCGGGTGAAATGCTGCACCCTGCTTATCGACGGGCCCGAGGATGCCGACCCGTGGGGCCGCGAGGCGCTCTATACGCCCGAAGGCGAGCGTGTGGGCCGTCTGACCTCGGGTGGTTATTCGGTGGCCTTCGAGAAATCGATCGGCATGGGCTACGTCAAGCCCGAGCTGGCCGTGGAGGGCACCAAGCTGAAGGTCAAGATGTTCGACAAGCTGTGGGATGCGGTCGTGACCTGCGACAGCCCCTACGACCCGAAGAACGAAACCATCCGCAAGGACGGCTGATTGCTCCCCCTGCCTGGCGGCGCGCCCCGAATGCGCCGCCTGCGGCGGCCCATGCCTCCGGCGGAGGTATTTTCAAACAGAAGAAGCAGCCGGATCGAGAAATGATCCAGCCCCCCGCCTGTGGCAGGGGGCCTTCTCCTGTTGCGGTCATCGGCGCCTCCGCCTGTACCGCATCTCCAGACTTTCAGAGAATGGTAAACAAAACCCTTCTTCTGTTCAAAAATACCTCCGCCGGAGGCAAGCCTGCCTTGGCAGGCTTTCCCGGTGGGGCACCTGGCTCAGTCCGAGGTCAGTTCATCGAAACATTCCAGCGCCTTGGCCGCATACATCATTGACGGCCCGCCGCCCATCTGGATGCTCATCGCCAGAACATCCGCGACCTCTTCGCGGGTTGCGCCCGCCTTGATCAGGGCTTCGACATGCAGCGAGATACAGGGCTCGCACCGCACCGCGACCGAGATGCCGAGGGCGACGAATTCCTTGGTCTTGTAGTCGAGCGTTCCGCCTTCCTTGACGGATTTGCCCAACGCGCCAAAGGCGCGGGCGGTATCCGGGATCGCGCCGTTCAGGTTCCTAAGCCCCGATCGCGTGGCAGAGAGTTTTTCTTTCCAGCTCATGAGCAGCTACCTTTTGCAAACATCTCATTGTCTGCATGTGTAGCCGGGATTCGCGAGGCCTCCTTGATCTCGATCAGGTGGCCGGTTTTTCGGCGACAAGGGCCAGATTGTTTGCAGGCATCTCCACGACCTGCACCAGTTCCAGCCCTGCGTCCTGAATCAGGTCGATCGTGTCGAAATCGTCCTTGTAGCCGATTTCCGGGTCCTGCGCGGTCAGGGTGGCGTGAAATCGGGCATCGCCTTCGCTGGTCAGTTCCCCGGCCCGCATGAACGGACCATACAGGACGAGACGCCCGCCCGGAGCAAGGGCGCGGGCGGTCTCGGTGATGATGGTCTCTGCCTCGGGCTGGCTGATGAGGTGCAGCAGGTTGATCAGCACGATCAGATCCTGCCCACCGTGCCGGTCCGACCAGCCACGCTCGGTCGCGTCCAGCGCGATGGCCGGGGCCACGTTCGGCAGGTCGCTTGCATAGTCGTCGATGCTGGCGCGCCGCGCGGCGTCGATCTCGGTCGGCTGCCATTCGAGCCCGGGCAGCCGCTCGGCAAACGCAGCGACATGCTGACCGGTGCCGCTGGCCAGCTCCAGCGCGCGGCCTCGGTCGGGGGCGACCTCGGATAGCAGAGCGCACAGGTGTGCGACGTTCCTGCTGGCAGCCGGGGCGACCAGCCGGGCGCCATCGCCCGGAGTGGCGACGCTTGCGCACGGGGGAAGGGGGCGCCGGGTCATGATCGCAGTCGCGCTGGGGACAGCGCCGTGACGATCTCGGGCGGCAGCTCGGGCGGCAGGCCCAGCGCCAGGTCGGCGACCAGCCGCGCTGCCGCAGGTGCGGTCTGAAACCCATAGCCACCCTGCGCGGCCGACCAGACAAAGCTGGCATCCGCCGGATCCGGACCCAGAACCAGCGTGCCGTCGGGCGCAAAGCTGCGCAGACCGGCCCAATTGGTTTCCACCCGCACAACCGGGCAGATGACCATTTCCTCGTAACGCGCCAACCCTTCGGCCAGCACCATGTCATCGGCCCAGGCGTCCTGTGGGGCAACGGGGTCGGCGTCGGCCGGGGACACCAGCAGCTTGCCGGCGTCGGGCTTGGCATACCAGGTCTCGCCCGCGCCCAGCATCATTGGCCAGTGGCGCAGGTCATGGCCGCCGGGCGCGGGCAGGCGCGCCATCGAGCGACGCCGCGGCGTGATCCCGATCGGGTCGATCCCTGCCATCGTTGCCACCTCATCCACCCATGCGCCTGCCGCGTTGACGATGGTCCGGGCTTCGAATTCCTGCTCTGCCGTCACGATCCAGTGTCCGGCCTTGCGGATACCTGTCACCGCCTGCCCGGTCAGGACCGTCCCGCAATTGGCGCGGATCGTGCGGGCGAAATCCTGCAGGACGCGGTCGGTGTCGATGTCATGGGCGGCCTCGCTAAGCGCGGCGCGGGTCACCGTTTCAGGGTTCAGAATAGGGACATGCGCCAGTGCCTCTGAAATCGGGATTTCCGTCATGTTCAATTCGGCCACGTCCAGGGCGAACTGTTCGGCCTGATTCTGCTTGGCCAACAGCATCAGACCGCGCGGCGTCAGGTATCCGCTGTCGGCAAAGAACCCGGCACTGGCCCTGTTCAATGCAACCACCGAAGCGGGGCCATACCCCTCCTCGAATAGCGCGGCCGAGCGCCCCGAGGCGTGGTAGCCTAACGCGTCTTCGGCCTCGAGAACGGTGACCGAGCCGTGTTCCGACAGGCGGGCGCCTGCACTCAGCCCCGCGACGCCGCCGCCGATGACCAGAAAGTCGATCATGTGGCCTCCTCGAGCCTGTCGGTGGCGGGTGGCGGCGATACGCTGAGCGCGGTGATGCGGGCACAAAGATCGGGGGACATTTCGAAGGTCAGCGCGGCCAGCGACGGGTCCAGTTGTTCGCCGCTGCGCGCCGAAATGATGGGGGTCGGCGCATAGGGGCTGGCGGAGACCCAGGCCACCGCCAACGTCGCCGGATCGACCCCGGTTTCGGCCGCCAGATCGGCCAACCGGGTCGCGGTTTCGGCCATCCAGTCGGCCCCGTAGCGGCTGGCATAGCGTTCATCTTCGGCCAGCCGCCCGCCGCCGCCGCGCGCATACTTGCCGGTCAGCAGACCGCCGCCCAGAGGAGAATAGGAAAACACAGCGATTCCCTGATCGGAACACATGGGCAGGATCTCGACCTCGGCCTGACGCTTGACGAGGTTGTACATCGGCTGCAGCGCGTCGATCGTCAGATCGAACTGCGCGGCGATCTGTGAGGCTTTCATCACCTGCCAGGCGGCAAAGTTGGACAGGCCGACATAGCGGATCTTGCCGGCCTGTTTCAGGCGGGCGAAACACTCCATCGTCTCGGCCAGATCGGTTCCGGGGTCGAACCGGTGCAGGTACAGCAGGTCGATCACGTCCTGCCCCAGTCGGGCGCGAGAAATGTCAAACTGGCTTTCGATATTCGCCGCCCCCGCGCCACCCGTGTACCCGACCTTGGTCGCAATCAGCAGATCGTCGCGCTCGGGCGCGATCATCTGGCCCAGCAAGGTTTCCGAGGCGCCATCGGTGTAGGCATATGCCGTGTCGAAATGCGCGATCCCTGCGGCCCGGCAGGCATCATACATCGCTCGGCTCTGGTCCGCATCGGCGCGGCCGCCGAATTGCATCGTGCCGAAGGCAAATCCGCGCAAGGGGGCGCCGTTCAGGGTGGTAAGGTACTGGGTCATGTCTGCGTCCGATTGGTGATCGTTTGGACGAAACGCCGGAACAATCCGTCCCCCTTGTTTAAGCGGGGTTGAATTTGCGCATCAACCCATCAAGTCCCTTTCTGCAGGATTTTCCGGAGGCGGATTTTACCGGCGCAGATATTCACCCGATGGCCACGGGGCATATCCCCTCGTATGTGACAGAGGCGGTTGGAAGCGACTTTCTGTTCACCTTCATTGTGTTTTTCACCGTCGGCGTGGTCGTTCTGATCGGGGTCGGGTACCTGACCCTGAATTCGGTGCCGGAAAAGATGGCGCATGAAAACAACCACCCTCAGTTTAAATTGGTCAGGCTTCTGGCGCTGCTGGCACTGTTCATCCACGACGGCATCTTCTGGATTGCGGCGATCCTGATGGCGGGTTTCCAGTTTCCGAACTTCGCTGCTCCGCTGCGTTCGATTGCCGATGCCATCCGGTCATTGGCACCGGGCCGCGGCCAGCCACCCGACCCAGAGGCGCCCGCGGCACCCGTGACCGCCCAGGGGCCGCGCACTGACGGAGCTGCGGCCGATGCTTGAAACACTGATGTGCGCGCTGGTCACCGTGCTGCGGGATTTCCTGTTCCGCAGGTTCGTGCAGGGCAAGCGGATCGCGCATGAAATCACCCTGTTCACCATGTGGTACGAGCTGCGCTGGGACCTGACCACCTGCGCGATCCTCGCGCTCGTGATCACCATGTTGTTCTACTTTCATCCGGCCAGCAAGACCGCGGCGTCGTATTTCCGCACGGTGACGATCCTGCCGCAGCTAGGCGGGCGGGTGTCCGAGGTCTATGTGACCAACAACCAGATCGTCACCGCGGGGCAGCCGATCTTCCGGATCGAGGATTTCACCCAGAAGGCCCAGGTCGAGGCGGCCCATGCGCAGATCGCCCAGATCCAGGCCTCGTTGAAAGTGACCGAGACCGACTTGGCCGAAGCCGAGGCTGGCATTGCGGCGGCCAAGGCCGCGCTGGATCAGGGCCTTGAGGACCTCGAGCGCAACACGACCCGGCGCGACGAGGGCTCCAGCGCCGTGCGGCTGGCCGAGATCGACCGGCTGGAAAACCTGGTGGCCGAGCGCCAGGCCCAAGTGCGTGCGGCCGAATCGAAGAAGGCCGCTGTCGTTCAGCAGATCGAGGAATTGATCCCCGCCCAACTGTCCAGCGCCAATCCGCAGTTGGACGCGGCGTTGGCTGAGTTGGACAAGGCGGTCGTCAGTGCCGGCGTGACCGGCCGGGTCGAGCAGTTCGGGCTGCGGGTCGGCGACTATGTAAGCCCGCTTCTGCGTCGGGCGGGCATTCTGGTGCCCTTAAACTCGGGGCGCGACAGGTTCCAGGCCGCGTTCAACCAGAAGAGCGCGCAGGTGATCGAGCCCGGCAAGATCGGAGAACTGGGCTGCATGACCAAGCCGTTCACGGTGATCCCGGCCGTGGTGGTTCAGGTGCAGGACGTGATCCCATCGGGGTAGATCCGGCCCACGGACGAGTTGCGTGACGTGCAGGTCAATACCAATCCGGGTTCGATCCTCGTCTATCACGAGCCGCTGTATGGCGGCATGGCCGACACGATCCCGCCGGGCAGCAACTGCCTGGCCAATGTCTATACCGACAATCACCACAAGCTCGAGGATGAAAGCCTAGGGTTCTGGCAGAAGACGTTTTACCATGTGGTCGACACGATCGGTGCCTTGCATGCGGCGGGCCTGCGCCTGCGGTTGATCCTGATGCCGGTTAACACATTGGTGCTCAGCGGGCACTAGCCGCGTGCAGCAACTGCGCGCTCGCGCCATTGTGTCTGGCCAAAATCGGGATCGCAGGCTAGGAGCCGCGCATGTTCGATGCACAGATCCGACCCATTATTGATCCGGTGCTGAACGCGCAGGGGCGTGTTCTTGCCCGGCTGGGCTTTACAGCCAACCAGATCACGCTGATCGGGCTGGGGCTGGGGCTGGTGGCCTGCGGCCTGATCGCCGTTGGGGAAACGGCGTGGGCCTTGCTGCCGCTGCTGTTGTCGCGCTTGGCGGATGGGCTGGATGGCGCGGTGGCCCGCGCGCGCGGAGGGACCGATTTCGGCGGTTACCTTGATATCACCTGCGATTTCCTGTTCTACGGCGCGGTCCCGTTCGCATTCGTCGTCGCCGACCCTGCGGCCAACGGCTTTGCCGGGGCCTTTCTGCTGCTGTCCTTCTACGTTAACGGCACCAGCTTTCTGGGCTTTGCCCTGCTGGCCGACCGTCACGGACTGCGGTCCGAGGCGCGGGGGAAGAAGGCGCTGTATTTCACCGGCGGCCTGCTGGAAGGGGCAGAGACGATCGCTTTCCTGGTTCTGCTTTGCCTGCTGCCGCAGGCATTCGCGCCCATGGCTTGGGTGTTCGGGGGGCTGTGTTTCCTGACGGCGTCGTCGCGGGTTCTTCTGGCCTGGCGCAGTTTTCGGGACCAACTGTAAATAAAAAAGCCCGCCAGATGGGGCGGGCTTTCCGGTGTTTTTCAGATCCGGCTTACTGCGGAATTTCGCCTTCCAGGCCTTCGACATAGAAGTTCATGCCGGCCAGCGTGCCGTCATCGGCCACTTCGCCTTCTGCCAGCCAGGCGCTGCCGTCCTGCTTGTTCAGCGGGCCGGTGAAAGGATGGTATTCACCCGATGCGATCGCGTCCTTCAGAGCCAGAGCTTCAGCCTTGACGTCGGCCGGAACGGCATCGGAGATCTCGCCGATCTCGACCATGCCTTCCTTGATACCGTCCCAGGTGTTCACCGACTCCCAGGTGCCATCCATCACAGCCTGGGTGCGCGCGATGTAGTAAGGCGCCCAATTGTCGATGATCGAGCTGACGCGCGGCATCGGAGCATATTCGCTCATGTCCGAGGCTTGGCCGAAAGTGATCACGTTGCCGGCTTCTTGTGCGGCAGCCTGCGGTGCGGTCGAGTCCGTGTGCTGCAGGATCACGTCGGCGCCCTGTTCGATTAGAACCTTGGCGGCATCAGCCTCTTTCGCCGGATCGAACCAGGTGTAGGCCCAGACGATTTTGAACTCGACATCCGGGTTCACCTTCTTGGCGTGAATGAAGGCCGAGTTGATGCCGCGGATCACTTCGGGGATCGGGTACGAGCCGATATAGCCGATGATGTTCGACTTGGTCATCTTGCCGGCGATATGACCTTGGACAGCGCGACCCTCATAGAAACGCGCCGAGTAGACCGACACGTTGTCGGCGGTCTTGTAGCCGGTGGCGTGCTCAAATTTCACGTTCGGGAATTTCTTGGCCACGTTGATGGTCGGGTCCATGTAGCCGAACGAGGTGGTAAAGATCAGGTCGGCCCCTTCCAGCGCCATCTGGGTCATGACGCGCTCGGCATCCGGGCCTTCGGGCACCGATTCCACGTACACGGTTTCGACCTTGTCGCCAAAGTGCTTCTCGACAGCCTGACGGCCCTTGTCGTGCTCGTAGGTCCAGCCGCCATCGCCCACCGGGCCGACATAGACGAACCCGACCTTTGTCTTGTCCTCGGCCACGGCGCCCGTGGCAAGGCCAAGTGCCATGGCGGCGCTTGCCAGAAGTGAAGTGAATTTCATTTAGTTACTCCCCAATTTGGTACAGTTGGCCCCTAGTGCGAGGCGTGGAAGGTCCGGCCAAGTGAGGCAGGTGCCCTGCTCTTGTCGGCCGAAAGGATCACGAGCACAAGGATCGTTATGATGTAGGGCGACATTGCCAGATACTCGACAGGGATGGCAACGCCCGCTGCCTGCAAATTCAGCTGCAGAACGGTGATGCCGCCGAACAGATAGGCACCCAGCAAGGTGCGCCACGGTTTCCAGCTGGCGAACACCACCAGTGCCAGCGCGATCCAGCCGACGCCAGCGGTCATGCCTTCGGTCCATTGTGGTACCCGGATCAGGCTGATATAGGCCCCTCCCAGCCCGGCGCAGGCGCCGCCGAAGAGGATGGCCAGAATGCGGATCCGCACCACCTTGTAGCCCAGTGCATGGGCGGCATCGTGGTTTTCCCCCACCGCGCGCAGGATCAGACCCGCTCGGGTGTATTTCAACATCGCCCACACCCCTGCGGTCAGCGCGATGCCCACATACAGGATCGGATCATGCTGGAACAGGATGGGGCCGATCACCGGCAGGTTGCTCAGGACGGGGATGTGGATGTCGCCCATGCTGGGCGGCTTGATGCCCACATAGCTTTGCCCCAACAACGCGCTGAGGCCCAGGCCGAACAGCGTCAGGGCCAGGCCGCTGGCCACCTGGTTGGCCAGTGCGAACTGGGTCAGCAGCACGAACAGCAGCGACAGCAGCGCGCCGCCGATGGCCGCCGCCACGAAACCCAGCCAGGGCGAGCCGGTCTCGACCGAGATCGCAAAGCCGCTGATCGCGCCCACGATCATCATGCCTTCGACGCCAAGGTTCAGTACGCCAGCTTTCTCGACGACCAGCTCTCCGATTGCGGCCAGCAACAGCGGGGTGGCCGCCACCATCAGCGAGGCGATCAGCAGAATGGGGTTGATTTCACCAAGGTTCATGGGTCACGCCACCTCGCTGCGGGCCGCACGGATGCGGTAGTTGGTCAATAGGTCGAAGGCCAGCAGGAAGAACAGCAGCATCCCCTGAAACACCTGAATCGCGGCGGCGGGCAGCCCCAGCTGAGACTGCGCGATCTCGCCGCCGATATAGGTCAGCGCCATCAGGCCGCCGGCCAGAAGGATGCCCACCGGGTGCAGACGGCCGAGGAAGGCCACGATGATGGCGGTAAACCCGTAGCCCACGTTGAAGTCGATGCTCACCACGCCCGCGGGGCCGGACACTTCGAACATGCCCGCGAAGCCCGCCAGGGCACCCGAAAGCCCCAGGCAGAACAGGATCAGCCGGGGCGGGTTCACGCCTGCGAATCTTGCTGCGCGGGGGGCCTCGCCCGTCAGGCGGATGTGAAAGCCCAGCATGTGCCGGTTCAGCAGGACATAGGCAAAGATCACCGCAACGAAGGCCGCGACCACACCCCAGTGCATGCCCGATCCTGCGATCAGTTCCGCGTTGTGCGCGGCGTCATAGGATTGCAGGTTGCGCGAGCCCGGAAAGCCGAACCCCTCGGGGTTTTTAAGCAGCCCCAGCGAGACCGAGGCCAGGAATTGCTCGGCCACATAGACGAGCATCAGCGAGACAAGAATCTCGTTGGTGCCAAAGCGCACTTTCAGAAAGGCCGGGATCATCGCCCAGATCCAGCCCCCAAAGGCCCCGGCGAGGACCATCAGCGGAAATACATACCAAGCATCAAGCGGATAGAAGGCCAGCCCGATGCCCGCGCCGAAAATCGCCCCCATGATGTACTGACCCTCGGCGCCGATGTTCCAGATCCCGGCGCGAAAGCCCAGCGACAGCCCGATGGCGATCAGGACCAGCGGCGCGCCTTTCACCAACAATTGCGGCCGGTAATAGAATGAGAACTCGCCGAACAGGGGCTCCCAGAAGATCGTGCCGATCGCCTCGACGGGGTTTTTGCCCAAGATGGCGAACAGCAGCCCGCCGAACACCATCGTGGCCACCACCGCCACCAGCGGCGTGGCGTAGGACCACGCCTTGGACGGCTGTGGGCGTTTCTCCAGCACGATCATCCCGTGATCCCCCTGCCTGTTGCGTTCTTGTTGATGTGCGCCGGTCGAAAGCCGCGCCGAGGCCTATACATGCGCCACCTCCATGCCATGCGCGCCGCCCATCATCAGGCCGATCTCTTCGACGCTCAGGTTGGCCGTGGGCCGCGGCGCGCTCAGTCGCCCCTCGTTCAGCGCGGCGAAACTGTCCGAGATCTCCATCAACTCGTCCAGGTCCTGGCTGATGCAAACCACAGCCGTGCCCTGGGCCGCAAGGTCCAGAATAGCCTGACGGATCGCGGCGGCTGCGGCGGCATCGACCCCCCAGGTCGGCTGGTTCACCACCAGAACCTCGGGGTTTTGCAGCACCTCGCGGCCGATCACGAATTTCTGCAGGTTGCCGCCCGACAGCGACCGCGCGGCGTTCTCAGGGCCGGGCGTGCGGACGTCGAAGGTTTTGATGATCCGCTCGGCGAAATCCCGGGCTTCGCTCCATTTCAGAAAGCCCCGGGTTTCAAGGTTTTCCCGCACCGACCCGGTCAACAGGGCGTTCTCGGTCAGACTCATGTCCGGTGCCGCCGCATGGCCCAGACGTTCCTCGGGCGCGGTCAGTACGCCAAGCTCGCGCCGTGCAGTGGGCCCCAGCCGGCCGATGGGCTGGCCGTTGAATTTGATGGCGTCGGCCGTGGTCAGGATTTCGCCCGACAGCGCACCCAGCAACTCGTCCTGCCCGTTGCCGGCGACGCCGCCGATGCCCAGAACCTCGCCCTTGCGCACGGTCAGGTGCACGTTTTTTAGCGCCGTGCCGAACTCGGACGGAGACGGCACCGACAGGCCGGTCACATCCAGCGCCACCGGGCCGAACGCGCGCCCCGCGCGTTCCGGTGTCTGCAAGGCCGAGCCAACCATCAGTTCGGCCATGTCGCGGGCCGAGGTCTCGGACGGTACGCATTCGCCCACATTCTTGCCCAGCCGCAGGATGGTGGCGTGGTCGCACAGCGTGCGGATTTCTTCGAGCTTGTGCGAGATGTACAGGATCGAGGTACCCTCCGAGCGCAGCTTTTTCAGCGTCTCGAACAGGATTTCCACCTCTTGCGGTGTCAGAACCGAGGTGGGTTCGTCCATGATCAGCAGCTTGGGGTCCTGCAACAGGCAGCGGATGATCTCGACCCGCTGGCGTTCGCCCGCGGACAGGTCGCCCACGGTACGGTACGGGTCGAGCGGCAGGCCGTAATTTTCCGAAACTTCGCGAATACGCGCAGCCAGGTCGCCCATGGGAGGCGGGTTTTCCATGCCCAAGGCGATGTTCTCGGCCACGTTCAGCGCGTCGAACAGCGAGAAATGCTGGAACACCATCGCGACGCCGTCGGCGCGCGCCGCGCGCGGTTCGCTTGGGGCGTAGGGCTGGCCGCGCATCAGCATCGTGCCGCTGTCGGGCTTGACCAGCCCATAGATCATCTTGACCAGAGTGGACTTGCCGGCGCCGTTCTCGCCCAGCAGGGCATGGACTTCGCCTTCCGCTATGTCGAAGGACACATGGTCATTGGCCACGACGCCGGGATAGGCCTTAGTCAGTCCCTGCAGGCTCAGAAGTGGAGTGGTCACGCGCTCAGGTCCTTCTTCAAGTCATTCTGCCGGGCGGGGCGCAGGATATGTGCCGCCACACCGATTGCGATCATCTGCGGGTGCTTGCCCAGGGCCGGGTCCCCGATGGGGCAGGTGATCCGGCTGATCTGCGCCGGTGAATGCCCCAGCGCGGCAAGGCGCGAACGGAATCGCGCCCATTTCGTAGCCGAGCCGATCAGCCCCGCAAAGCGGAAATCATGCCAAAGCAGCCGGTTGCACAGTTCAAAGTCCAGATTGTGTGAATATGTCAGCACCAGGTGCTCGGCATCTGGCGGAGCGTGGTGCACCAGATCCGCCGGATTGGCTGCCGGCACTGCGGTAACACCCGGCGGAACCATCTCGGGAAAACGGTCGGGCGCGGTGTCCACCCAGGTGATCGCCAGATCGGGCAGGGGGGCCATCACACCGACCAGCGCCCGCCCGACATGTCCGGCCCCCCAGATCCACAGCTGGCGGAAGGGGCTGTGCACCGGTTCGATCATCCAGCCGTCGATCAGTTGGGGCTCGGGGCGCTGGCCCTGGTTGCGGGCCTGTGCCAGCAGCCGTTTCACCGAAAGCGGCATCGGAGCATCCGTGACGGGGCGGGCGATCACCTCGCGGTCCAGCTGCGCGACAGCTTCCGCGTCATAGACCTCGCTCAGCAGCGTGACGGCGCCGCCGCAGCATTGCCCAAGGTCCGGCCCCAGCGCATGTCGGGATAGGCGGGGCCGGTCTTGCTGGCCCCGGGCCGCCTCGGCCGCCTGAAACTCGAGCGTGCCGCCGCCGATCGTGCCCGACTGCCCGCCGTCCCAGACCAGCATCGCGGCGCCGACCTCGCGCGGGGACGACCCGCGTATCGCCGCGATGACCACGCGGGTCACCTTGCCGTGTTTTTCGACTGCCTCCCTCAATGTCTCCCGGTCAAATCCCATCAGGTGCCTCCACGCAGGCGTCGAATGGCACGCCAGACTTCTTCGGCGGTGGCCGGAGCGTTCAGACCCGGGTATCCATCGCCACAGGCCGCAACGGCATTCGACAGCGCCAGCCAGGCCGAAATTCCCAGCATGAAGGGCGGCTCGCCCACCGCCTTCGAGCGATAGATCGTGTCCTCGCGGTTCGCGCCATCCCAAAGCGCCACGTTGAACACGCCCGGCCGGTCCGAACAGGCGGGGATCTTGTAGGTCGATGGCGCATGGGTGCGCAGCCGGCCCTTGTCGTCCCACACCAGTTCCTCGGTCGTCAGCCAGCCCGCGCCCTGCACATAGCCGCCCTCGACCTGCCCGATATCCAGCGCCGGGTTCAGCGAGGCGCCGGCATCATGCAGGATATCCGCCCGCAGAATCCGGTTTTCCCCGGTCAGGGTGTCCACCGCCACCTCGGTCACCGCCGCGCCATAGGCAAAATAATAGAACGGACGCCCCTGACCCTTGATCCGGTCCCACTCGATCTTGGGCGTCTTGTAGAACCCGGTCGCCGACAGGCTGACGCGCCCCTGATAGGCCAGCGCCGCCGCCTCGGCAAAGCTGTAGCTTTCCTCGCCCACGGTAACCCGGCCATCGGCAAAGACGACCGCCGATGGGTCGGCCTGATGCCGCTGGCCCAGATAGGCGGCCATCCGGTCGCGGATCGTGTCGCAGGCGGCCTTCACGGCCATCCCGTTCAGATCGCTGCCCGACGACGCCGCCGTGGCCGAAGTATTCGGCACCTTCGCGGTATCGGTCGCCGTGATCTTCACCATCTCCAGCGGAATGCCGAACCGCGCGGCCGCGACTTGGGCCACTTTCTGAAACAGCCCCTGGCCCATCTCGGTGCCGCCATGGTTCAGATGCACCGAGCCATCCTGATACACATGCACCAGCGCCCCGGCCTGGTTCAGATGGGTCAGCGTAAAGGAAATCCCGAATTTCACCGGCGAAAAGGCGATGCCCTTCTTGACCAAGCGGTTCTCGGCATTCCAAGCCGCAACCGCCGCCTTGCGCGCGGCATAGTCGCTCGACGCCAGCAGGGCCTCGGTCATCTCGTGCAACTCGAAATCCTCGACCACCTGCCCGTAAGGCGTGGTGTTCCCCTTCATCTTTTCGGAAATACTCCGGGGGGCAGCGCCCCCCGCATCCGGAGCCGCATAGTAATTACGCCGCCGCAGCTCGACCGGGTCCAGCCCCAGCACATGCGCTGCGTGATCCATCACCCGCTCGATCCCCACCATGCCCTGCGGCCCGCCAAAGCCGCGAAACGCCGTGGCCGATTGCGTGTTGGTCTTCAGCCGATGGCTCTCGATCCGCGCGTTGGGCAACAGATAGGCGTTGTCGGCATGCAGCATCGCCCGGTCGGCCACTGGCAGCGACAGGTCCTGCGCCCAGCCGCAGATGGCGTAATGCTTGAACGAGACACCCTGAATGCGCCCCTCCGCGTCGAGCCCAGCCTTGTAGCTGATGCGAAACGCATGCCGCTTGCCGGTGATGATCATGTCATCGTCGCGGTCATAGCGCATCTTGCAGGCCCGCCCGGTCGCCCGCGCCGCGATGGCGCAGGCCACGGCCAGCGCGTTGCCCTGGCTTTCCTTGCCGCCAAAGCCGCCGCCCATCCGCCGGGTCTCGACCCGCACGGCGTTCATGGGAACACCCAGCGCCTCGGCCACCTTGTGCTGGATCTCGGTCGGGTGCTGGGTCGAGGAATGCACCAGCATGTCCCCGCCCTCGTTCGGCACCGCCAGCGCGGCCTGACCTTCCAGGTAGAAATGCTCCTGCCCGCCGATCTCGAACGTGCCTTCGATCACATGCGACGCCTGCGCGATGGCGGCGTCGGCGTCGCCCTTGGCGTAGATCCGCGGGCCGTCCTCGAACCGGCTGTCCGCGGCCAAGGCCTCCTCGATGGTCAGGATCGGCGTTTCCTCGGCATAGTTGATCCTGCCCAGCCGCGCCGCCTTGCGCGCCGCCAGATGGCTGGTGGCGACGACCAGAAACACAGGCTGGCCCACATAGTTCACCGTCCCGTCCGCCAGCAGCGGCTCGTCATGGACCGAGGGCGAGACGTCATTGGCAAAGGGCAGATCCTCGGCGGTCATCACCATCACGACGCCCTCGGCGGCCTTTACCGCCGACAGGTCCATCGCCGTGATCCGGCCCTTGGCGATCGGGCTGAACCCAAAGGCCAGGTGCAGCGTGCCTTTGGGCGTCGGAATGTCATCCACGTAACGCGCGGTTCCCGACACATGCAGATGTGCTGCGTCATGGGGCAGGGGCTTGGTCACGCTCATGCCGACACCTCCAGCACGTTGACCAACTCGCCCTGATCCTCTGCGAAATACCGCTCCAGCATCGCCTTGGCCGTCTCCAGCCGGTATTCGGCCGAGGCGCGCATGTCGGTCAGCGGGGTGAAATCCCCGTCAAACGCCGGCAGCGCGGCCTGAACGGTCTCATGCGTCCACGCCTTGCCGACCAAGGCGGCCTCGACCGCCGCGGCCCGCTTCGGAATGCCCGCCATGCCACCGAAGGCGATGCGCGCCTGCGCCACGACGCCATCCGAAACGGTGACGTTGAAACAGCCACACACGGCCGAGATATCCTGATCGAACCGCTTGCTCAGCTTGTAGCATTTCAGCCGGTCCGATTGACGGGCAAAGCTGACCGCCTCGACGAACTCGCCGGGCGCGCGGTCCTGCTGGCCGTAATCGACAAAGAAATCCTCCAGCGGGATCGACCGCCGCGCGTCCCCTTTGCGCAGATGCAGCGTCGCCCCCAGCGCGATCAGCGCGGGCGGGTTGTCCCCGATGGGCGAGCCGTTGGCGATGTTGCCGCCCACCGTGGCCGCATGGCGCACCTGAACGCTGGCATAGCGCCGGATCATCTCGGCATAGGAGGGGTGCAGATCAGCCATCGCCGCGCCCATGCGGTTCATGTCCACCATCGCACCGATGCGGACCTCGTCTTCGGCGATCGAGATCTCCTTCAGATCGTCGCACCCGCCCAGAAAGATCACCGGGTCCAGATCGCGCAACTGCTTAGTCACCCACAGGCCCACATCGGTGGCGCCGGCCACCAGAGTCGCCTCGGGATGGGCGGCATAGACCTCGGCCAGCTCGTCGGACGAGCGCGGCATCATCGGCGATGCGGGCTCGACCGCCACCGGCGTTTCCCTCACCCAGACCGGCACGGGCTGGCCTTCGACGGCCTTCGCGGCGCGGATGATCGGGGCATAGCCGGTGCAGCGGCACAGGTTGCCGGCCAGTTGCGTGTCGTGATCGGTCGCGCCATTGGCGTGGCTGGCCACCATAGACATCACGAAACCGGGCGTGCAGAATCCGCATTGCGAGCCGTGATGCTCGACCATCGCCTGCTGAACCGGGTGCATCTGGCCATCCGGCCCGCTCGCGCCTTCGACAGTGCGCACCGCCTTGCCATGCAGCTGCGGTAGAAACAGGATGCAGGCATTCAGCGCCTTGGCGCCGCCCTCATCCGTCACCATCATGGTGCAGGCGCCGCAGTCGCCCTCGTTGCAGCCTTCCTTGGTGCCGGTCAGGCCACGATCCTCGCGCAGCCAATCCAGCAATGTGGCCGTCGGATCAACATCCGCCAACTCCACAGTCTCTCCGTTCAGAAGAAACGTGATGTTCATTCTAGAAACCCGTCGCGTTACCCCGTTGCGCCCATCGGTGCCCTCTCTCGATGCGACGTAGAGAAAGAAGCGGGCTTGTAGCTTGCCGAAAGATGTTAGAAACAGCGCCGGACGGCTGGCAAGAAAAACCGCCCCTGGAATGCACCATTCCTATTCGTCTTGACAGGTGTATCGACCGCCTGATCCGGGCACGACTTTGAAACAAAACACCTTTTTGCCATTACGCCCAGATCTCAATTAAAGCACCTTCTGAAAAACCCGAATAATCGCTGATCATTGTTTGAGCAACCCGCCGGTATCCTTCTGTCTTTTGCCCGCGCGCCGAGTGGGATAGCCTGCGCTCATGAGCAGTTCTCCGCGATTCATCCACCTCCGCGTTCATACCGAATATTCCCTGCTGGAAGGCGCTGTGCGGCTGAAAAAGCTGCCGGGTCTGTGCGAGCAGATGGACATGCCCGCCGTTGCGGTCACCGATACCAATAACATGTTCTGCGCGCTGGAGTTTTCCGTCACCGCCAGCGGCGCGGGAATCCAGCCGATCATCGGCTGCCAGGTGGACCTCTGCTATGTGACCGCACAGCCGGGTGACAAGCCGACGCTGCCTGCGCCCGTTGTTCTGCTGGCCCAGTCCGAGACCGGGTATGAGAACCTGATGAAGCTCAGCTCGTGCCTCTATGTAGACAAGGGCGGGCAGCTGCCGCAGGTCACGCTGGATGAACTTCAGCGACATTCGGCGGGCCTGATCTGCCTGACCGGCGGGCCGGACGGCCCCGTGGGCCGCCTGTTGCAGCAGGGCCAGCGCCCGGCCGCCGAGGCGCTGGTGGACCGGCTGGCCGCGATGTTCCCCGATCGCCTGTATGTCGAACTGCAACGCCACCCCGGCGAGGATGGCCAGCCGGAGGCCGAGCGCCTGACCGAGCGCGGCCACGTGGAAATGGCCTATGCCAAGAACCTGCCGCTGGTGGCCACCAATGACGTCTATTTCCCGACCTCGGACATGTACGAGGCCCATGACGCCCTGATCTGCATCGCCGAGGGCGCCTACGTCGACCAGCAGGAGGGCCGCCGCCGCCTGACCGCTCAGCACTATTTCAAGTCACCGCAGGAAATGGCCACGCTCTTCGCCGACCTGCCCGAGGCGATCGAGAACACGGTCGAGATCGCCAAGCGCTGCGCCTTCATGGCCTACAAGCGCAACCCGATCCTGCCGAAATTCGCCGATGACGAGGTCGAGGAACTGCGGCGTCAGGCCAACGAGGGCCTGCAGAAACGCCTGGCGGTGATCCCCCATGCCGTCCCGCCCGAGGAATACCAGAAGCGTCTGGATTTCGAACTGGGCATCATCGAAAGCATGGGGTTCCCCGGCTACTTCCTGATCGTTGCCGACTTCATCAAATGGGCCAAGGAGCACAACATTCCGGTCGGGCCGGGGCGGGGCTCGGGCGCGGGCTCGCTGGTGGCCTATGCGCTGACGATCACCGACCTCGACCCGCTGCGCTACAGCCTGCTGTTCGAACGCTTCCTGAACCCCGAGCGGGTCTCGATGCCCGACTTTGACATCGACTTCTGCATGGACCGCCGCGAAGAGGTGATCCGATACGTTCAGCAGAAATACGGCCGCGACAAGGTAGGCCAGATCATCACCTTCGGCGCGCTCCTGTCCAAGGCGGCGGTGCGCGACATCGGGCGGGTGCTGCAGATGCCCTACGGCCAGGTGGACCGCCTGTCCAAGATGATCCCGGTCGAAGGGGTCAAGCCGGTCTCGATCGAAAAGGCGCTCAAGGACGAACCCCGCCTGCGCGAAGAGGCCCGCAACGAAGAGGTGGTGGACCGCCTTCTGACTTACGGCCAGCAGGTCGAGGGGCTGTTGCGCAACGCCTCGACCCACGCCGCCGGGGTGGTGATCGGCGACCGGCCGCTGGACGAGCTGGTGCCGCTCTACCAGGACCCGCGCTCGGACATGCCCGCGACCCAGTTCAACATGAAATGGGTGGAACAGGCCGGTCTGGTGAAGTTCGACTTCCTGGGCCTAAAGACCCTGACCGTGATCCAGAACGCGGTGGACCTGATCCGCAAGTCGGGCCGCGACCTGCACATCGCCGCTGATGGCACCCAGCTATACGACCCGCCCGAAGGCGCAGTGAACGAGATCAACGCGATCCCGCTGGACGATCCGGCCACCTACAAGCTCTATTCCGCGGCCAAGACCGTGGCGGTGTTCCAAGTTGAAAGCTCGGGCATGATGGACGCACTCAAGCGCATGAAACCCACCTGCATCGAGGACATCGTGGCGCTCGTGGCGCTCTACCGCCCCGGCCCGATGGAGAACATCCCCACCTATTGCGAGGTCAAGAACGGCCAGCGCCAGATCCAATCCGTTCACCCGCTGATCGACCACATCCTGGAAGAAACCCAAGGCATCATCGTCTACCAGGAACAGGTGATGCAGATCGCGCAGGTCATGGCGGGCTACAGCCTTGGCGGCGCCGACCTGCTGCGCCGCGCGATGGGTAAGAAGATCAAAGAGGCGATGGACGCCGAACGCCCGAAATTCGAGGCTGGCGCGGCCAAGAACGGCGTGGACGCCAAGAAGGCCTCCGAGGTGTTCGACCTGCTGGAGAAATTCGCCAACTACGGCTTCAACAAATCCCACGCGGCGGCCTATGCGGTGGTCAGCTACCAAACCGGCTGGCTCAAGGCGAACCACCCGGTCGAGTTCATGGCCGGCGTCATGAACTGCGATATCCACCTGACCGACAAGCTGGCGGTGTATTTCGAAGAGGTCCGCAAGGGGCTGGGCCTGCCTTACGTGCCGCCCTGCGTGAACCGCTCGCTGGCGACCTTCGACGTGGTGGATGGCCAGCTGGTCTATGCTCTGGGCGCGCTGAAAAACGTGGGCGTCGAGGCGATGAACCTCGTGGTGCAGGGGCGGGGCGACAAGCCTTTCGTCAACCTCTTTGACTTCGCCCGCCGGGTCGATCTGAAAAAGGTCGGCAAACGGCCGCTGGAGATGCTGGCCCGTGCGGGGGCCTTCGACGAGCTGGACAAGAACCGCCGCAGGGTGTTCGAAAGCCTCGAACAGCTGGTGCAGTATTCGGCGGCGATCCACGAGCAGAAGAATTCGAACCAGGTGTCGCTGTTCGGCGAGGCGGGCGACGATCTGCCCGAACCGCGCCTGTCGAAATCGCCAGACTGGCTGCCCGCCGAACGCCTGAGCGAGGAGTTCAAGGCCATCGGCTTCTACCTCTCCGGCCACCCGCTGGACGACTACATGCCCGCCCTGAAACGCAAGCAGGTGATGACGCTGGACGAGGTTACCGAAAAGGCACGCTCGGGTCCGTTGATCGCCAAGATGGCCGGTGTGGTCGCCGGACGACAGGAACGGAAATCGGCCAAGGGCAACCGGTTCGCCTTTGCCCAGCTGTCCGACCCGACGGGGGCATACGAGGTGACGCTGTTCTCGGAAACCTTGGAGAAATCACGCGAGTATCTGGAAACCGGCGCGCAGGTCGTGCTGACGGCCGAAGCCACGATGGAGGCCGACCAGCTGAAGCTGCTGGCGCGCTCGGTCGGTCCGGCGGATTCGGTGGTGGCCGAGGCCGGGGCAACGGGTCTGCGCATCTTCGTCGATCAGCCGCAGGTGGTGTCCACCGTGGCACGGGTTTTGCAGGACGCGGCGGGGGCGGCCCGAAATGCCGCGAAGGGGCCGGTTCACCTGTGCCTGATGGACCCGGGCCTGCCGGGCGAAGTCGAGATGGATCTGGGGCAGGATTTCCCCATCAACCCGCAGATCAAGGGTGCGATCAAATCGCTCGATGGCGTGATGGACGTGCAGGAGGTCTGACGCACCTTCAGTAATGCGGCGGGCGTTCGTCGCCCAGAATGACCCCGCCGGACCCCTCCTGCGCGCGTTCGGCTTCACGCTGCATCAGCATCGCGACGTGGCGGGTCAGGCGATCGATCTCGTCCTGCTGCTTGGCGACGACCATGCTCAGGTCATCCACGGTGCGGGTCAGGTGGGCGATTTTCTCTTCCAGATGCTGCATCGCTGGGGCTCCTGTGATCTGGTGCGGTCATACCGCTGTGGCGCACGCAATGCCAGCGCTGGCTTGCCCCGACCCAGACCATGGGATAGACCGCGCGCGCAAGTGATGAAATCCCAAGGACGCCCCACATGGCCAAGCCCAAGAAACAGCCCCGCCCCAAGGCCGTCACGCCGAAAGGGTTCCGCGACTATTTCGGCCAGGAAGTCACGCAGCGCACCGAGATGCTGCGGACGATTGCGGACGTCTATCATCGCTATGGGTTTGATGCGCTGGAAAGCAGCGCCGTGGAAACGGTCGAAGCGCTGGGCAAGTTCCTGCCCGATGTCGATCGCCCCAACGAAGGCGTGTTCGCCTGGCAGGAGTTTGACGAGGGCGGCAACGGCGACTGGATGGCGCTGCGCTATGACCTGACCGCGCCGCTGGCTCGGGTCTATGCCCAACATCGCAACGACCTGCCCACGCCCTATCGCCGCTATGCGATGGGTCCGGTCTGGCGCAACGAAAAGCCGGGTCCGGGGCGGTATCGCCAGTTCTATCAATGCGATGCGGATACGGTCGGTACGGCCAGCATGGCCGCGGATGCCGAGATCTGCGCCATGCTCTCTGACACGCTGGAGACCGTGGGCATCCCGCGCGGCGACTATCTGGTGCGGGTCAACAACCGCAAGGTCCTCAACGGCGTGCTCGAGGCCATGGGCCTGGGCGCGGACGCGGCGGCGCGCGATGACGTTCTGCGCACCATCGACAAGTTCGACAAGGTGGGCGAGCAGGGCGTGCGCGAGTTGCTGACCAAGGGTCGGCTGGACGCCTCGGGCGCGTTTATCGAGGGCGTGGGTCTGTCCGACGATCAGGCCGAGCCGGTGATCGCCTTCCTGACCTCGAAAGCCGATGACGCCGCCGGAACGCTGGCCAACCTGAGCGCGGCCGTGGGTGACAGCAAGATCGGCGCTGAAGGCATCTCCGAGCTGGAGCAGATCGGCGAATTGCTGGCTGCGGGAGGCTATGGAGCCGATCGCATCCAGATCGACCCCTCGGTCGTGCGAGGGCTGGGATACTACACCGGTCCGGTCTACGAGGCCGAGCTGACCTTCGAGATCTTCGATGAAAAGGGTCGCAAGCGGCAGTTTGGTTCCGTCGCAGGCGGCGGGCGCTATGATGATCTGGTCAAGCGCTTCACCGGGCAGGAAGTGCCCGCGACCGGTGTCTCGATCGGGGTCGACCGGTTGCTGGCCGCGCTGCGCGAGAAAGGGCGGATCAAGTCACATGACACCGGGCCGGTCGTCGTGACCGTGATGGACCGGGACCGCATGGCCGACTATCAGGCGATGGTGGCCGAACTGCGCAATGCCGGCATCCGCGCCGAGGTCTATCTGGGCAACCCCAAGAATTTCGGCAATCAACTGAAATACGCGGACAAGCGCAACTCGCCCGTCGCGGTGATCGAGGGCGGGGACGAGAAGGACCGCGGCGTTGTTCAGATCAAGGACCTAATCCTGGGCGCCAAGATCGCCGAGAGCGCCACGCTTGAGGAATGGAAGGAGCGCCCCAGCCAGTTCGAGGTACCCCGCGGCGATCTGGTCGCCAAGGTGCGCGAGATTCTGGACAGTCAGGACTGAGCCATGCCCAACCGATCCCAGATCCAGGCCCGGGCCGCGATGATGCGCGTGCGTTTCGAGGCCGCCGGGGCGCAGGTCGTCGACACGCCGCTGCTGCAATCGGCCGAGACGCTGCTGGACCTTTACGGCGAGGATATCCGCGCGCGCGCCTATGTCACCTCGGACGCGCTGCGCGGCGAACAGATGCTGCGCCCGGATTTCACTCTGCCGGTGGTGCAGATGCACATGCGCGACGGCGCCGAACCGGCCCGCTATACCTATTCGGGCGAGGTGTTTCGCCGTCAGGAACACGACCCCGACCGCGCCAATGAATACATCCAGGTGGGCTATGAGGTCTTTGACCGCGACGATCCGGCAGGCGCCGATGCCGAGGTGTTCTCGCTGTTTGCCCTGCAATTGCGGGGCCTGCCGCTGCGCGCGGCGACCGGCGACATCGGCATTCTGACGGCTGCAGTACAAGGCCTGCGCACCTCCGACCAACGCAAGGCCGCGCTGATGCGCCATCTGTGGCGGCCGCGTCGGTTCCGGGCTCTGCTGGACCGGTTCGCGGGCCGCAAGCCCGAGCCGGACCACCGCGCCGCGTTGCTCGCTGCGGCCGACCCGATGGCATGCGACGCGCCGATGATCGGCAAGCGCCTACCGGCCGAGATCGCCGCCCGCATCGACGCCCTGCGCGCCGACCGCGACACACCGCCGATTTCAGACACGGAAATGGCCGGGCTGGACTCGTTGCTGGGCGTGCGCGAGACCATGCCCTATGCGCTGGAGCATCTGCGCGACATCGCCGTCGATCTGCCCCAGATCACCCCCGCGCTGGACCGGCTCGAGGCGCGGATCGCCGCCCTGCAGGCGCGTGGCGTTGATGTCGGCAAGCTGGATTTCGAGGCCTCGTATGGGCGCACCTCGATGGAATATTACGACGGGTTTGTTTTCGGCTTCTACGCCGAGCGCCGCCCCGACCTGCCGCCCATCGCCACCGGCGGGCGCTATGACGCGCTGACGCGGCGGCTGGGTAACGGGGCCGAGATCCCGGCGGTGGGTGGCGTGCTGCGCCCCGACCTGATGCTGGAAATCGAGGAGGCGGGCCAATGACCCTGAAGCTGGGCGTGCCGTCCAAGGGGCGGCTGATGGAGAAAACCTTTGCCTGGTTCGCCCGCCACGGGATCGAGCTGTCGCGCGCCGGGTCCGACCGAGAGTACGCTGGCAAGGTGGACGGGATCGAGGATGTCTCGCTGATCCTGCTGTCGGCCGGAGAGATCCCGCGCGAACTGGCTGCCGGCCGTATTCACTTGGGTGTGACCGGCACCGATCTGGTGCACGAGAAACTGCCGCGCTGGGAACAGCAGGTCGAAGAAATCGCACCGCTGGGCTTCGGCCAGGCCGATTTGGTGATCGCGGTTCCGGCCTGCTGGGTCGATGTCGAAACGCTGGATGATCTGGACGCCGCCGCCGCCGCCTTTCGGGCCACGCATGGGCACCGCCTGCGGATCGCCACCAAGTACCACCGTCTGGTGCGAGAGTTCCTGACCGATTCTGGGGTTGCCGATTATACGCTGGTCGACAGCCAGGGGGCGACCGAGGGAACGGTGATGAACGAAACCGCCGAGGCGATTGCCGACATCACCTCGACCGGTGAGACCCTGCGCGCCAACCACCTCAAGATCCTGTCAGATGGGTTGATCCTGCAATCGCAGGCCACTTTGTGGCGCAGCCGGGTTGCGGAGTACGGGGGGGGCGAAAAGGCTGCTCTGGCAGAAGTAATGCGCCGTTTGGGCTGAGGCTAGAGCACTCCGATTTCAGCCAGCGCGCGGTTCAGATCCTCGGGCAGGGCGTCGTCCTGCGCGCGGCTTTCGGGCAAGTCTGCGGGGCTGTCCTCGGGTTTCAGATAGCGCCAGCCTTGAAAGGGCCGTTTCTGCGCACCCTGTGTGCGATGGACCTGCGGGTCCAGCACGATGGCGCAGCGGCGGATGCCATCCTCACCCGTCACCTCGTCCAGCCGCAAGATGCGCTGGCGGCACTGGATGACGCCCTTGATGACCCAGAAGATCGATCCGCCGTTCAGAATCTCGGCCTCGCGCTTGGGCCACATGCGGGTGATGTGGCGGGGCAGGCCGTCCGCAAAGCGCCGGCGATAGCTGTCCTGCCAGGCGATCAGGCTGTCCACGCTCTCGGACCCGACCGAGAGTTTCACGAGGTTGATGTACTTATCCACAGCTTTCCCACAGAGTCGTCCCATGGACCATCCTTATATTGTAGCCTACCGTTGCGCGCTATCAAGCTGTTGTGGTTCAGCGCGGGTTTGGTCTAATCTGGGTGCCTCTTTCAGAACAGGGAATCACCAATGAGCCGCTTTGCCGCCCCCATCGCCGAGCAGATCTGGGACATGAAATACCGCTTCAAAAAAGCGGATGGCACGCCGATCGACAAGTCGGTCGAGGATACGTGGCGGCGGATTGCGCGCGATCTGGCACGGGTGGAGAAGGACCCCGCGCATTGGGAACAGAAGTTCTACGAGGCGCTTGAGGACTTCAAATACCTGCCCGCCGGGCGCATCACAGCCGGAGCAGGTACCGCGCGGCAGGTGACCCTGTTCAATTGTTTCGTCATGGGCACGATCCCCGACAGCATGGGCGGCATTTTCGACATGCTGAAAGAGGCTGCTCTGACCATGCAGCAGGGCGGGGGGATCGGCTATGATTTCTCGACCATCCGGCCGCGCGGCGCGGATGTGCACGGGGTGGCCGCCGATGCCTCGGGGCCGCTGTCGTTCATGGATGTGTGGGACGCCATGTGCCGCACCATCATGTCGGCGGGCTCGCGCCGGGGCGCGATGATGGCGACCATGCGCTGCGACCACCCGGATATCGAACAGTTCATCACCGCCAAATCCGACCCGGCCCGCCTTCGTATGTTCAACATGTCGGTTCTGGTGACGGATGCCTTCATGGACGCGGTCAAGGCCGATGCTTCGTGGGACCTGGTCTTTGACGGTAAGGTCTATCACACGGTTCAGGCCCGCGACCTGTGGAACAAGATCATGCAGGCCACCTATGACTATGCCGAGCCGGGCGTGATCTTCATCGACCGGATCAACCAGGCCAACAACCTGAGCTATTGCGAGACCATCGCCGCCACCAACCCGTGCGGAGAGCAGCCACTGCCGCCTTATGGCGCCTGTCTGTTGGGTTCGATCAACCTGGCGCGGCTGGTGTCAGCACCGTTCGAAGACGCGGCTCGTCTGGACGAGGCGGCATTGCAGGAGCTTGTCGCCACGGCCGTTCGCATGATGGACAACGTGGTGGATGCCTCGAAATTCCCGCTGCCGCAGCAGGCCGCCGAGGCGCAGGCCAAGCGTCGTATCGGTCTGGGCGTGACCGGGCTTGCGGATGCGCTGTTGATGCTGGGTCTGCGCTATGGCTCGGACGAGGCGGCGCTTCAGACCGAGCGCTGGTTGCACGCGATCGCTCGCGCCGCGTATCTGGCGTCGGTGGACTTGGCCAAGGAAAAAGGGGCCTTTCCCCTGTTCGATGCCGAGAAATACCTGGCCAGCGGCACCATGCAGCAGATGGATGACGATGTCCGCGAGGCAATCCGCGAACACGGCATCCGCAACGCTTTGCTGACCTCGATCGCGCCCACGGGGACGATCTCTCTGTATGCGGGCAACGTGTCGTCGGGGATCGAGCCGGTCTTTGCCTATGCCTACACCCGCAAGGTGCTGCAGAAGGACGGCTCGCGCACCGAGGAAGAGGTGGTGGACTATGCCGTTCAGATGTGGCGCGACAAGTTCGGCGACGTCGAACTGCCCGACTATTTCGTGAACGCCCAGACCCTGACCCCGGCCGAGCATGTCAAGATGCAGGCTGCCGCGCAGAAATGGATCGACAGCTCGATCTCGAAGACGATCAACTGCCCCGAGGACATCTCGTTCGATGCTTTCAAGGACGTGTACATGCAAGCCTGGGATCAGGGCTGCAAAGGCTGCACGACCTATCGCCCGAACGACGTGACAGGTTCGGTGCTGACCGTTTCGGAAAGCGACGACAAGGTGCCAGGTGAAAGCGCGGATGCGCCGCACGAGGTGGATGGCGGCGATGTCATCTACATGTCCGAACCGCTGGACCGGCCGCAGTCGCTGGAAGGGTCGACCTACAAGCTGAAATGGCCCGATAGCGAGCACGCGATCTATTTGACGATCAACGACATCGTCATCGGTGGTCGGCGGCGTCCGTTCGAGGTGTTCATCAACTCGAAGAACATGGAGCATTACGCCTGGACGCTGGCCCTGACCCGGATGATCTCGGCCGTGTTCCGACGCGGTGGCGACGTGTCCTTTGTGGTCGAGGAACTGAAGGCCGTGTTCGACCCGCGCGGCGGGGCCTGGGTGCAGGGCAAGTACATACCCTCGATCCTGGCGGCGATCGGTGGCGTGATCGAGCAGCACATGATTGCGATCGGGTTCCTTGAGGGGGAAGGGATGGGACTGAAATCCGACCCGCAGGCGCAGGTGGTGAATATGGACGCTCCCCGCGGCAAGGCGTGCCCGTCCTGCGGTCAATATGAGATGCGCATGGTCGAAGGCTGCATGACCTGCGCAAGCTGCGGCCATTCGAAGTGCGGTTGACGGGGGAAGGCCGGAGTTGAGGTTGAGATGACAGGCTATTCAGTGCCATTTGGCGCGTCTAAATGACCTTCTTCCTAGCATTTGGTATCCATTTTTCAGTTTCAGGCCCGGGTGCCAATGTGTGTGGCCATAATGCTGAATTTTCTTGAACCCGCCACCTCGGTTGCTTGAGTATGGCCGACAAGCACCTCAACCTGCCGTGTGATTGGGGCTTGCGCGGCCCCACTCGGGCCACGGTCCCCTCACACCGTGACAATTTCTTCCGGCTTGTGTCTCCCCGTTGCCTTTCCGATTCTCCGTTTTCCTAAACATAACGGCGGATCTCTTCTTTGGGGGAGGGGCACCGGTACCTGATATTTTACAACACGCGGAGACCGCATTCATCGTTGGAAATGCAGACACCCGATCAGGCATATCTCAACCCGTCGTCACCAATCGCGGCGGCATAACCGAGCGGAAAACCAACCTACGAAACGGTTCAAACAAACCGAACCACCTCTCTGCACAAGCATCTTTCGCGGCGGGGATCCTGATCGAATGCCGGTTTCGGCATCAATCATTGGTCCGAGCAGAACAACTCGTACACCGTTTCGATCATCTTGCGCGGACGGTCGTCGGCCAGGCTATAGTAAATGGCTTTCCCCTCGCGGCGGGGAACCACCAGCCCCTCGAAGCGCAGACGCGCCAATTGCTGGGACACGGCGGCTTGTCGTGCGGACAGCAGTTCTTCGAGTTCGGTCACGGATTTCTCGCCCGAGGCCAAATGGCACAGGATCATCAGCCGCCCTTCGTGGCTTATGGCTTTCAGAAAACTCGCCGCACGGGCCGCGTTTTCTGCCATGCGGTCCATTTCTTCGTTGGACATGTCCGAAGAAAGCTTGGGAAGCGTCATCCTGTTTGACCTTTTTGACTGTAACTCGACGAGGGCGGCGTGCCCAAGGCTCCATGGGTATTGCTGGCGGTCCTTTACACTTAGTAATCGGGAATTTCCACAAGAACGCTTCGCAATCTTGTTATGCGAGCACAAGCAGCCTGGGCAGTTCGGCCTGTTGCGCGGATTGCAGAGGATGGCATACGGGCAACGTAGATTGGCGGTCATGTCCGCATCGCGAACTCTGGCGCGGCTGACCCCTTGCAGCCCCTCGGCGCCGACACTAAGACTCGTGTAACGTCTTTCCGGGTATGGTCCCGGTCCATAGCAAATCAGGCAGGTTCCGAATGTTCGATCCAGTTGACACCTACATGAACACGCTCGTCCCGATGGTCGTCGAGCAGACCAGCCGCGGAGAGCGTGCCTATGACATCTTCTCGCGCCTTCTGAAGGAGCGGATCGTGTTCATCAACGGCCCGATCCACGACGGGATGAGTCATCTGATCGTCGCGCAGCTGCTGCACCTCGAGGCCGAGAATCCGAACAAGGAAATCTCGATCTACATCAACTCGCCCGGTGGCGTGGTGACCAGCGGGTTGGCCATCTACGACACAATGCAGTACATCAAGCCGAAATGTTCGACCCTGGTGATCGGCCAGGCAGCCTCGATGGGGTCGGTTCTGCTGGCCGGGGGCGAGAAGGGGATGCGTTTTGCGCTGCCCAACAGCCGCATCATGGTGCACCAGCCCAGCGGCGGCTATCAGGGTCAGGCCAGCGACATCATGATTCACGCGGCCGAGACGCAAAAGCTGAAGGATCGCCTGTACGATATCTATGCCAAGCATACCGGACAGTCGAAAAAGACCATTGAAAAGGCGCTGGATCGTGACAATTTCATGAGCCCGGAAGAGGCCAAGGAATGGGGCCACATCGACGAAATCGTCGAAAGCCGGACGAAGGCCGAGCCCGACGAAGCGTGATGCCGAAACCCCGCACCCACAGGTGCGGGGTACGATTTTGAGATTGTAGCTGCCTTGGCGCTGGCCTAAGCTCGGTCCAAGGTGGCAAGCGCGGTCCGCACGGGGCCGCAGGGATGAAGCCCGAAAGGTAGATCATGGCGACGAATTCAGGCGGTGACAGCAAGAACACGCTCTATTGCAGCTTCTGCGGCAAGAGCCAGCACGAGGTGCGCAAGCTGATTGCTGGTCCGACCGTATTCATCTGCGATGAATGCGTCGAACTGTGCATGGACATCATCCGCGAGGAAACCAAGGCCAGCGGGCTGAAATCCACCGACGGCGTGCCGACGCCCAAAGATATCTGCGAGGTTCTGGACGATTATGTCATCGGCCAGGCGCGGGCCAAGCGCGTGCTGTCGGTAGCGGTGCACAACCACTACAAACGCCTGAACCACGCGCAGAAGGCCGGCAGTGACATCGAACTGGCCAAGTCGAACATCCTGCTGATCGGCCCGACGGGCTGCGGTAAGACCCTTCTGGCGCAGACTCTGGCGCGGATTCTGGACGTTCCGTTTACCATGGCCGACGCGACCACGCTGACCGAGGCCGGTTACGTGGGCGAGGATGTCGAGAACATCATCCTCAAACTGCTGCAAGCCAGCGAATACAATGTCGAACGCGCGCAGCGCGGCATCGTCTATATCGACGAGGTCGACAAGATCACCCGCAAGTCGGAAAACCCCTCGATCACCCGAGACGTTTCGGGCGAGGGCGTGCAGCAGGCGCTGCTGAAACTGATGGAAGGCACCGTTGCCAGCGTGCCGCCGCAGGGCGGCCGCAAGCACCCGCAGCAGGAATTCCTGCAGGTGGACACCACCAATATCCTGTTCATCTGCGGCGGCGCATTCGCGGGACTCGACAAGATCATCGCGCAGCGTGGCAAGGGTTCGGCCATGGGCTTTGGCGCCGATGTGCGCGACAATGACGAACGCGGCGTGGGCGAGATCTTCCAGGATCTGGAACCCGAGGATCTGCTGAAATTCGGTCTGATCCCGGAATTCGTCGGCCGTTTGCCGGTTCTGGCCACGCTCGAGGATCTGGATGAGGACGCTCTGGTCACTATCCTGACCAAGCCCAAGAACGCGCTGGTCAAGCAGTATCAGCGCCTGTTCGAGTTGGAAAACGTCGAGCTGGACTTTACCGAGGACGCGCTGAAGGCAATCGCCAAGAAGGCGATCGAGCGCAAGACGGGTGCGCGCGGTTTGCGCTCGATTCTGGAAGACATCCTGCTGGACACGATGTTCGAACTGCCGGGCATGAAGAACGTGACCAAGGTGGTCGTGAACGAAGAGGCGGTGACCTCGGACGCGCAGCCGCTGATCATCTATGCCGACGCCGAGCCGGAAACGGTATCGGCAGGCTGATCCACGTGAAATTGGAAAACCTGCGGCGCGGCATTGTCCGCGCCGTTTTCGTATGAGGGCAAAATGACGATTCGGCGAATTTCCTCGGGGGGCGAGTTTGAGGCGAAGGTCGGCTATTGCCGGGCCGTGGTCGCCGGCGGCTGGGTGCATGTGGCGGGTACCGTGGGGCAGGGCGATGACGTTGTCGATCAATGCCGCTCGGCCTTGGAGATCATTGGCAACGCGCTGTCCGAGGCCGGGGCATCATTTGCCGATGCGGTCCGCGTGACCTACATGCTGCCGGACCGCACCGAGTTCGCGCCCTGCTGGCCCATTCTTGCCGACACCTTCGGGCCAAACCCGCCGGCGGCCACGATGATCGAATGTGGCCTGATCGACCCGAAATACCGGATCGAAATCGAGGTGACGGCCTTGCTGCCGACATGACGGGTGCGGTCTTTGTGGCACTGGACCTCTGCGTGGGTTTGGTCCATATCTGCGGGGACAGAAATGCCGGAGGCAGCCGATGGGAATCCTGAACACTCTATTGCGGGCCGTGACCTGGTGGAACGGAGCAACCCTGAACACCCAGATCTACACCGCGCGCAAGGGGATCAAGGTGGGCGAGGACGATCAGGGCAACGTGTTCTATCGCAATGCCGATGACAGCCAGCGCTGGGTGATCTTCAACGGCGAGGCCGAAGCCAGCCGAATCGATCCAGAATGGCATGGCTGGCTGCACCGGACATGGGACGAGCCGCCCACCGAAAAACCGCTACGCCACAAGTCGTGGGAGAAACCGCATCAGGAAAACCTGACAGGCACGCCGATGGCCTATGTGCCGGCCGGATCCCTGCGCCGCCCCGAACCGGTGGAGCGCAAGGATTACGAGGCATGGCGCCCGGAATAAGCGAGGCATAGATGTCGACCCACAACATGACCGAAGTTCTGGTCGGCGGCGTCGTGCTGGCCTTCGCCATCGGCTTTGGCGTTTATGCCAGCCAGTCGACCGGCTGGTCTCAGGATACCTCTGGCTATGAACTGGGCGCCTCGTTCCGGTCGCTAGAAGGGGTTGGCGTGGGCACCGATGTACGGCTGGCCGGGGTCAAGATCGGTACGGTCACGAACGTCAAGCTGAACGCGGAAACCTACCGCGCCGATACCACCATCTCGGTGGCTGATGACATTCAGATCCCCGATGACAGCGCCATCGTGATCTCGTCCGAGGGCCTTCTGGGTGGCAACTTCGTCGAAGTCATGCCCGGTGGTTCGCCGTTCTATTTCGAGCCCGGCGATCAGATCGAGGACACGCAGGGCGCGGTCAGTCTGATCTCGTTGCTGGTCAAGTTCGTGGCCGGGGACAGCGCCGAATGATGATGCGTGCGGCCCTGTTTGTGCTGCTGGCGGCCGGCGCGGCCCAGGCACAGCAGAAGGTCACCTCGGGGGCCGGGGCTCTGCTGCGTGGGCTGGACAAGGTCAATGGCCAGACTGTCGACGTGCAGATGAAACCCGGCGAGACGGCCTCGATCTTCGGGCTGGATGTGGCGCTGGGGGATTGCCGGTATCCGACCGAGAACCCGACCGGCGACGCCTTTGCCTTTCTGACGATCTGGGAAAAGGGCGAGGCCGAACAGCTGTTCGATGGCTGGATGATCGCGACGTCGCCCGCGCTGAACGCCTTGGACCATTCCCGTTACGACGTCTGGGTGATCCGCTGTATCACGCCCTGAGGCGTTTGTGACAGCGGTGCGGTGAAATCAGCGCTGCCGGCGGTGGCCTGATCCAGAAGCCTGCGATATTCGTGCCGGGGAACCTCAATCGCCCCCAATGACGCCAGGTGCGCGGTCAGGAATTGCGTGTCGAACAGCTGAAACCCTGTCTGGCGCAGTCGGTCGACCAGATAGGCCAGTGCGATTTTTGATGCGTCCCTGCGGCGTGAGAACATGCTTTCCCCGAAGAAGGCCGCCCCCAGCGTCACACCGAAAACACCGCCGACCAAAGTGTCGCCCTCCCACAATTCCAGTGAATGGGCGTGGCCCGTCTCTTGCAGCTGCGCATACAGGCGGCGGAGTTGGCCGTTGATCCAGGTGTCGGCCCGGTCGGCGCAGCCGTCCACGACGGCCTGGAAATCGCGGTTGACGGTGACGGAGAACCCACAGTTGCGGATGCGTCGACGCAGGCTGCGCGAAATATGGAACCCGTCCAGAGGGAACACGCCGCGCAGCCGAGGATCGACCCAGAAAAGCTCCGGATCGTTTCGATGCTCGGCCATCGGGAAGATGCCGACGGAATAGCCATGCAGCAGAAGGTCGGGCGTCAGGCTCATGCGGAGCCCAAGCGAAAGGCGCCCGGAGAGCGTTTCTCCGGGCGGCCTGAATTACTGGGACATGTTCTCCGCAAGCCAGTGCTCCAGCCAGTGGATGTTGTAGTCGCCGCTGTGGATGTCGGGCTCTTGCAGCAGGGCGCGGAACAGCGGAATGGTGGTGTCGATGCCGTCCACGATCAGTTCGCCCAGGGCCCGGTTCAGGCGCGCCAGGGCTTCGGGGCGGTCGCGGCCGTGCACGATCAGCTTGCCGATCAGAGAGTCGTAGTAGGGCGGGATCGAGTACCCGTCATACAGGGCTGAATCCATCCGCACACCCAAGCCGCCCGGCGCGTGGTAGGCCGTGATCTTGCCCGGGCAAGGCGAGAAGTTGGGCAGTTTTTCCGCGTTGATCCGCACCTCGATTGCATGGCCATTGATCTTGAGGTCGTCCTGACCGAAGGACATGGGCTCGCCTGCGGCTACAAGGATTTGCTCGCGCACCAGATCGACGCCGAAGATGGCCTCGGTCACGGGGTGTTCCACCTGCAGGCGGGTGTTCATCTCGATGAAATAGAACTCGCCGTTCTCATAGAGGAACTCGATCGTACCGGCGCCGATATAGTTGATCTTGGCAACTGCCTCGGCGCAGATCTTGCCGATGCGCGCGCGCTCCTCGGGGGTGATGCAGGGGCCTGGGGCCTCTTCGAACACCTTTTGGTGGCGCCGCTGCAGCGAGCAGTCGCGCTCGCCCAAATGGACCGCGTTGCCCTTGCCGTCGCCAAAGACCTGGATCTCGATATGGCGGGGCGTGGTCAGGTATTTCTCGATATAGACCTCGTCATTGCCGAAGGCGGCCTTGCCTTCGGCCCGCGCGGTCATGAAGGCGCTTTCCATCTCGTCGGCGGTCTGGGCAACCTTCATGCCGCGCCCGCCGCCGCCGGCGGTGGCCTTGATGATGACCGGATAGCCGATTTCTTCACCGATCCGCTTGGCCGTGGCCAGATCGGGCACACCTCCGTCCGAGCCGGGCACGCAGGGCACGCCCAGTTCCTTCATCGTATCCTTGGCGGTGATCTTGTCGCCCATGATGCGGATGTGTTCCGCAGTGGGGCCAATGAAGGTGATGCCGTGGTCTTCGACGATCTGCACGAAATCGGCGTTTTCAGACAGGAAGCCATAGCCGGGATGGATCGCCTGCGCGCCGGTGATCTCGCAAGCCGAGATGATGGCGGGAATGGATAGATAGCTTTGCGGGCTGGGTGCCGGGCCGATGCAGACGGATTCGTCGGCCATGCGCACATGCATGGCGTCGCTGTCGGCGGTCGAATGCACCGCGACCGTCGCAATCCCCATCTCGCGCGCGGCACGGATCACACGCAGGGCGATCTCGCCTCGGTTGGCAATCAGGATCTTGTCGAACATGGGCCCGCCTTACTCGATGATGACCAGAGGTGTGCCGAACTCCACCGCGTCGCCGTCGGCGACCAAAATGCGTTTGACGGTGCCCGACTTGGGGGCGTGGATGTGGTTCATAGTCTTCATCGCCTCGACGATCAGCAGCGTGTCGCCCTCGGAAACCGATGCGCCCACGGTCACGAACGGGGCCGCGCCCGGCTCGGGCTGCATGTAGACGGTGCCGACCATGGGCGAGGTGACGGCACCGGGGTGGCTGGCCGGATCGTCGGCCGGAGCGGCGGCCTCGGCCGGGGCGGCGGCCGGTGCCGCCGGAGCAGCGGGCGCCGCCGGGGCAGCGGCCGGTACCGCCACCTGAACCGGTGCCGCGGGCGCCGGAGCGACACGGCTGACGCGCACGTTCAGGCTGTCTTCCTCGCCATATTCCCGTTTGACCTGCAGTTCCGTCAGATCGTTTTCGCGCAGCAATTCAGCCAATGCCTTGATGAACGCCACATCCGCTTCGTGTCTGGTATCTGTCATGAGTGTCCTCGAAGGTTCCCCTATGGCCCGTCTGTCTGCGCGGGCTTTGCTCAATTACGCTGCGTTATAGGGCAACGCGACGGCCATGAAAAGCGCAGTCTGGGCTGGGTTCGGCCATGAAACGCCAGCACAGCGTCGGCTAAAGTGGCGTGCCCGATAGCTTGGCCACCAATTCAGGCAGCTTGCGGGCCCCGAACTTTTCCAGAAGCCGAGCGCGATAGGCCTCGATGGTGCGGTAGCTGAGCCCAAGTTCGGCGCCGATCTCCTTGGCCGACAGGCCGCGGCACGACAGGATGGCAACCTCGCGTTCGCGCTTGGTCAGCTCGACCAGCGGGCGCTCTTCGGAAATGTCGGAAAAGCTCCAGATTCCATGGCGAAACGGGTCGTCGGGCGTCAGCGAGCGCCCGCGTGCCCGGCACCAGAACAGGTCGCCATTGCGGCGACGCATCACCCGCTCATCGGAGTAATATCCCGTGTCGCGCATCACCTGCAGGCTGCGGGCGCCGATCCTCTCCCAATCGGCGACCGAAGGGTAGAGATGCAGCAACGGCATGTTCCGATAGTCGGTCTCCTCGCCGCCGAAGGTGCGGGCGAATTGCAGGTTGCAGCGCCGGATGATCCGGTTCTCAAGTTCGACCAGGCCGATGGGCGCATATTCGAATGCGGGATCGCTCATGCCGGTATGGTGGCGGGATTTTCGGCCGAATTGAAGGGGAGAGTTGCCCACGCGTCGCAAGACTTCGGCAGGAATTGAGTAAATCCTGTAAATCAGGTTTGAAAACACTCGCGTAACCCCTTTAAATCAAGGCAGGTATCAGCAAAACCTGTCTTGGAGCGGTGTGCTTGCCGGGCATCAGCTGAGGAGGAAGATCATTGTGAGAGATATGTTGACCGGAAGTCGTATCCGCGAGAGGCGCCAGATTTCCGGGCTGAAGCAGGCGCAGCTGGCGCGCCAGGTGGGAATTTCGGCATCCTATCTAAACCTGATCGAACACAACCGGCGCAGAATCGGCGGTAAGCTTCTGGTCGACATCGCGGCGGCACTTTCGGTCGAGCCGTCGGTGCTGACCCAGGGGGTCGAGGCCACGCTGATCGCGGCCCTGCGCGAAGCCGCTGCCGACGCGGTGGGGCAACGCGCCGAGATCGATTCGCTTGACGAATTTGCCGGACGGTTTCCGGGCTGGGCCGGTGTGCTGGCCCAGATGCACCGTCGTGTGGTGTCGCTTGAACGTACGGTCGAGACCCTGTCGGACCGGCTGACCCACGACCCGCATCTGGCGGGCTCGATGCACGAGGTCCTGTCGACGGCAGCTGCGATCCGCTCGACTGCCGCGATTCTGGCCGAACCCGGCGAACTGGATGCCGAGTGGCGCGACCGGTTCCATCGTAACCTGCACCAGGATGCCGAGCGCCTGGCGGAAAGCTCGAAGGCCCTGGTCGCCTATCTGGATCAAAGCGAAAGTCCCGGCGACCGGCGCGGATTGCCCATGGAGGAAGTCGAGGCCTTTTTGGACCAGCGCGGATTTCACCTGCCCGAGCTGGAGGACGGTGAATACGGCGATGACATGGTGCAGCATGGTCTGCGGTCGGCGGCGGCCAAGTCGCTGGTCCGGCAGGTGCTGAAGCAATATGCGCAGGACGCGCGGGCCATGCCTTTGGGCCGGCTGCGCGAGGCCCTGCAAGCGGATGGGCTGGATCCGCTGACACTTGCCGCGCGGTTTTCGGTCGATCTGGCCACGGTGCTGCGGCGGCTGGCCTTCCTGCCCGAGGATGTGTTGCCGCGACCGGCGGGATTGGCGGTGTGCGATTCGTCCGGCAGCATCATCCTGCTCAAGCATGTCCCCGGTTTCGCCATGCCCCGGCACGGCGATGCCTGCCCTTTATGGCCCGTGTTCTCTGCGTTGAACCGGCCCTTGGTGCCGGTTCACAGCCGTGTCACCCTTCTGGGCCGCAGCGCCGCCGAGTTCGAGTGTTTCGCCATCGCCTGGCCGCAGCCCGTGTCGGGGTTCGGACGCGAGCCGGTCTATCGCTCGGTGATGCTGGTGGTGCCGCCGGGCGACGACAAGACCCAGT
Source organism: Ruegeria sp. BHSB172 (assembly GCF_059613165.1). NCBI lineage: Bacteria > Pseudomonadati > Pseudomonadota > Alphaproteobacteria > Rhodobacterales > Roseobacteraceae > Ruegeria > Ruegeria sp. BHSB172. The sequence continues at coordinate 73,402 of NZ_JBXWRZ010000002.1, read as the reverse complement.
CAGGGGCAGAGGTGCAGGTCGGGGCAAGCTGCCGGATCTGCCCCAAGACGGACTGCGCCGCCCGGCGCGAGCCGTCGATTCTGAGTGAAGGTTTTTGACAGTTTCGCGACGCACCGCTTAATCTGCATGCGACCGTCCGCCAAACGTCGCGGCCGGTCTTGGGGAGGGAATACCAACATGAGCCGCAGGGTTCTTTTGATCGAGGATGAGCCGAACATCACCGAGGCCATCCGGTTTCTGCTGACCCGCGAAGGGTGGGTGGTGGAAACCCATGCCGAAGGTGGGAACGCGGTCGAGACGATTCTGGCTGCGCGGCCCGATCTGGTCATATTGGACGTGATGCTGCCCGGCAAAAGCGGCATGGACGTGCTGCGCGAACTGCGCGAGCACGCCGACATGAAGGCGCTGCCGGTCCTGATGCTGACCGCCCGCGGACAATCGCGCGACCGCGAGATGGCCGAGAAGGCCGGGGTCAGCCGGTTCATGACCAAACCGTTTTCGAATGTCGAAGTGCTGACCGCCGTACGAGACCTGTACGCACAGGCGTCGCGGTCATGAGCGCGCCCGGCCCCGAGCGACCGACAGCAGAGGGGCCGCGCCCGTCGGTCTTTTTGGAGCGCCAAAGCTATCGCCGCCGCCGGTTGGCGGATGCGGCGCGAATGCTGCCCTTTCTGGGCGCTGCTCTGGTCGTGATCCCGTTGTTGTGGCCGCGCGCCGATGTCGAGGGGCAGGGGATGCCACTGTCGTCCGCCATGCTGTACATCTTCATCAGCTGGGCCGGGATGATCGCGGTCAGTTTCCTGTTCGGTCTGGCGGCGCGGCGCATGGCTGCGCGTGAAGACGCCAGTTCTGAGGGTGCCCCATGGCGACCATGAACATTCTGATCCTGGTCTGTCTGGGCTATGTGGTGCTGCTATTCGGCGTCGCCTTCGCAGCCGACCGGATGGCCGCGGCCGGACGCGGCCGCTGGCTGCGCTCGCCCTTGATCTACACCCTGTCGCTGTCGATCTACTGCACGGCCTGGACGTTCTATGGCGCCGTGGGCAGCGCGGCCCGGTCGGGTTTGGAATTCGTCACGATCTATCTTGGTCCGACCCTGGTGATGATCAGCTGGTGGTGGGGCCTGCGCAAACTTGTGCGGGTGGGGCGCAGTCAGCGGGTGACCTCGATCGCCGACCTGATCTCGTCGCGCTACGGCAAGTCGAACACGCTGGCGATCTGCGTCACGATCCTAGCCGTGCTGGGGGGCACCCCGTATATCGCGCTTCAGTTGCAGTCGATCACGTTGTCCTTCTCGATCTTCGCCGAGGCTGACCCGTCGGGCCTATACCGCGAAGGGGCCAGCGTGTTCTGGGTGGCGGCCGGGCTGGCGGTGTTTGCAATTTTGTTCGGCACCCGCAACCTCGATGCGAACGAACGACATCACGGCGTGGTCACGGCCATTGCGTTGGAATCGGTGGTCAAATTGTTTGCGCTGCTGGCGGTGGGCATCTTCGTCGTCTGGGGCATTGCCGGCGGAGTGACTCCGATGATGGAGCGGATCGACGCCTCGGAGATCGGGCGCTGGAATGTGGATGCGGGGCGGTGGATGACGATCACCTTCCTGTCGGCTGCGGCCTTCGTCTGCCTGCCGCGCATGTTCCAGGTGATGGTTGTCGAAAACGACGACGAGGCGCATCTGCGTACGGCCGCCTGGGCCTTTCCGTTGTACCTGCTGTTGATGAGCCTGTTCGTGGTTCCCATCGCCGTTGTCGGGCTGGATCTGCTGCCGGCCGGGTCAAACCCCGATCTGTTCGTGCTGACCGTACCCCTGTCGCAGGGCAATGACTGGCTTGCGATGCTGTCCTTCATCGGCGGGTTTTCCTCGGCCACGTCAATGGTGATCGTCACCGCCATGGCGTTGTCGACGATGGTGTCGAACCATGTGGTCATGCCGATCTGGCTGAACACGCGCGAGCGGCGCAGCTCGATTTCCGGTGATGTGCGCAACGTGGTTCTGATGGCGCGGCGGATTTCGATCGCCGCGATCATGGCGTTGGGCTTTTTCTACTATCGTCTGTCCGGCGGCGGGGCGGCGCTGGCCTCGATCGGATTGGTGGCCTTTGCCGGGATCTCGCAGATCCTGCCCGCGCTGGTCGGCGGGCTGTTCTGGCGCGGCGCCACCCGGACCGGCGCGTTGGTCGGGCTGAGCGTGGGGTTCTGCCTGTGGGTCTACACGCTGCTGCTGCCGGGAATGGGCGGGGGCATCATGTCCGCGTCCGTTATCGAAAACGGCCCGTTCGGCATGGGTTGGCTGCGGCCGCAGGCCCTGTTCGGGTTGGAGGGTCTGGACCCGATGACCCATACGGTTCTGTGGTCGCTGTCGCTGAACGCGCTGGCCTTCTGCGTGGCTTCACTGCTCAGCTTTCCCAGCCCTTTGGAACGCCTTCAGGGCGCGCAGTTCGTCAACGTGTTCGACCACTCGGTGGCGCCCGGCGGTTGGACCGGATCGGTGGCGCAGAGCGAAGACCTGATGATCATGACCCAGCGGATACTTGGCGCAGCCCCCGCGCAGGAGTTCTTTCAGGCCGAAGCCGAACGCCAGGGCGTTCGCGGCCGCCTGCCCGAGCCTACGCCCGGCTTCCTCGAACGGCTCGAGCGCGAGCTGAGCGGGTCGGTCGGCGCGGCGACGGCCCACGCGATGATCGGGCAGATCGTGGGCGGGTCTTCGGTGTCGGTCGAGGACCTTCTGGCGGTGGCCGACGAATCGGCTCAGCTGCTGGAATACTCCAGCCAGCTCGAGGCGAAATCGGCCGAGCTTACCCGGACCGCCCGCAAGCTGCGGGAAGCGAATGAGAAGCTGACTCAAATTTCAATGCAGAAGGATGCCTTTCTGGGGCAGGTCAGCCACGAACTGCGCACGCCCATGACTTCGATCCGGGCGTTTTCCGAGATCATGCGCGATACCGACGGTCTGAGTGCGGATGAAACCCGCCACTACGCCACCATCATCCATGACGAGGCGCTGCGCCTGACCCGCCTTCTGGATGATCTGCTGGATCTCAGCGTGCTGGAAAACGGGCAGGTAAATCTGAACATGGGCGACGCCAGCCTGCGGACGGTTTTGGACCGCGCGGTGTCCACTGCTTTGGCTGGGGCCGAACGGCGGTTGAAAGTGCGTCGGTCACTGCCTTCCGAACGCGTTGCACTGCACACTGATCTGGACCGGCTGGGGCAGGTATTCATCAACCTGATCTCGAATGCGCAGAAATACTGCGACGCCGCCGAGCCGACGCTGACCATTTCCGCCCATGATGTGGGCGGGCAGCTCGTGATCGATTTTGTCGACAATGGCAGCGGCGTGCCGGCTGATGCGCAGTCCATGGTGTTTGAGAAGTTCGCGCGTGTGGGATTCGACAAGGCCGGAGGCGCCGGGCTGGGCCTGGCGATCTGCCGCGAGATCATGCAGCGGCTGGGGGGCGAGATCGTCTATCTGCCGGGCCAGGGCGGAGCGGCGTTTCGGGTCAGCTTGCCGCTGGCACATCGGCAGGCGGCGCAATGACGTCAGTCTAAAGACATTGGTAACGGTCCGGGGTGTAGACCTGAGGGCGAAGTGTTTCAAAACGATGGAACGATGTGATGTCGAAATCGGTCAGCTCTGTGCTGGCGCGCAAATTGTCTGCGACTCAGCGTGGTGCGATGGCGGCGTCCCGGGCCGTTCTGCGGGCTCTGCGTTTGGCGCTGGCGCGGTCCGCCGTCGAAGGTTTTCGCCTTGCGATTTCGGTGATCGGTGCAAAGCAGGCTGGCCGCAAGTCCGAAAACCTGACCGAAGGGCTGGATGAAAGCTGGCTGTTTCTGCTGGTCGCTGCCGGTGAGGAGCGCCTTGCAGCTGTTGCACTCGATCCGGGTTTGGTGTCGGCTGTGATCCAGCAACAGACGATTGGCGAGGTCTTGCCCGATCCGCCCGAGCCGCGCCTCTTCACCGATACCGATGCCGCAATCGTCGCGCCGCTGATCGACGGCATGTTCGCCCGCGCGACGGAATTGCTTGAGGATCCGCAGGATGTCGCGCTGCTGTCGGGGTATGAATACGTCTCACGCGCGGCGGATCTGAGGGCGGTTTCCCTGGCCTTGGTCCAGGAGGCATACGGCCGATATGAGCTGACCGTCGAACTGGGCCGAGGTGCCCGGCAGGGGATGGCCGTCATGCTGTTGCCCGATCCGTCGGACGGTCCGGGCCCTGACGATTCACGCAGCAACCCCGCCAAGAAGCTTCTGGCCGAGGCCGCGGGCATCATGCGGGCGGAACTGAACGCCGTGATCACCCGGTTGCAATTGCCCTTGGCGGAACTCTCCGGGTTGAGCGCCGGAGATGTGCTGCCGCTGACGGGGGCTGGGCTGGGGCAAATCGATGTATTGTCCATCGATCGGGCGCGTGTGGGCACTGGCCGATTGGGCCAATGCGGCGGCATGCGCGCCCTGCGTCTGACTGGCAAAACAGTGAGCCCGTCCGTTTCGGCCAAGGATGCCGGGGCATTTGTCGAGCATGCGGGGAACAGGTTCGGCCCTGACAAATCAGAGCCCCTGCAGGTGGACGAATCCGAGTCGGGACATGACGTTCTGGTCTCGGAAACGTCTGTGTCCGAACTGGACCGCGACGACCTGGATGCGATCGGAACGGATCAGCTGGCCGAGAAGATCTCGGAATTGTCGGGCTTGCCCGTGACCCGTTCGTCTTCTTGACGGGAAAGTCCGGCGATCAGGCGGTCGGGCGCATCTGTTCCAAGGCCGGGCGGAGCTGTTCAAGTTCATACCCGGCCTTGCGGGTGGCTTCGAGAATCTCGTCCACCGGCAGGCTGTCCGTCTGCCCAAGTGCCCAGACAACCGAGCACCGCGTACCTGATGCGCAATAGGCCAGAACCGGACCGGGGCCGCTTTCGATCAGCGTTTTCTGGTGGGACACGTTGACCGGAGTCATCGTCTGATGAGTCAGTTCCAGCACCTCGAACTCCAGTCCGGCCTCGCGTATGGCGCGTCCGATCACGTCGGACTGCATGTGCGGCGGCACTTCGGCATTGGGCCTGTTGCAGATGACCTTTGCAAAACCCGCAGCCTTGATCGCAGGGATGTCCTCGACCGTGATCTGCGGTGAAACTGAATAGCGGGGCGTGATTTGGCGAATTTCCATGCCGAAGCTTTAGGCTGCGTTTCCGGTTCTGTCCAGTTTTCACGGGACTGTTAGGGTCAGACCGTTTTTGATGTCCGTCAAGGGCCGTTGCGTCATGATGGTGTAGTATCCATGGTATCATTTCTTGGTGAGGGGCTCGCGATGCGCAAAAACCTGCCAGAGGGCCGAGGCTTGGATGGCGGTTCGCAAAGCCCCTCCCCATATCAGGGATGCTGGCAACATGCGGGAGGATGCCGATGACTGCACATGATTTCTCTGCCGAGATCGCGAGGTTGGAAAGAAAATTGCGTGGGGCAAACCTGGAAACACGCCTGGCCCTTCAGCCGTCGGTAAGCAAGGTCATTGATCGCATGCGCGCGGAAGGCGTGCCCGTCCCGACTCGACTGCGCCTGTTGGATGCCGCCTTGGCTGAGGACGCCCTTGAGGCGAAATTCGACAATCTGCCGATCTGAGAGGGCCTTCAGCCCAGGGAAATCCCCAGTATCACCAGCATCAGCCCGATGACGGATAGAAACAGCGCGCCCAAGTTCCAGGGGAGAACGCCTTGGACCGTTGCGCGCAGTTCGTCATCCGACAGGTTTGACCTGCGCGCCTTCATCACGCGAAGGATGCACCAGACCAAGCCTGTAAGCCCCGCGACGGACAGGCTTGCGCCGCCCCAGATGAAAAAGTCGAACATGGCTCGCCTCGTGTTTCATGCCGTGCAGTTGCGGATACCGGATCGTCCGGGGCGGCACAAGTCACGGCTTGGCTGGTCTCTTGCGACCGCTGCCGCCCCGATGTATCCGGCAGGGTGACCGTCACGCCGGAAACACCAATCACCACTTGGGAGAGACGCCAATGGAAGACATGACCGAAAACCAGGCCGCAGCGAACTATCGCGTCACCGCTGGCGAGTTGCGCCAGTTCATCGAGCGGTTCGAGCGTCTGGAGGCCGAAAAGAAAGACATCGCCGATCAGCAAAAGGAAGTGATGGCCGAGGCCAAGGCCCGCGGTTACGACACCAAGGTCATGCGTAAAGTCATCGCGCTGCGCAAGCGCGACAAGGACGATATCGCCGAGGAAGAGGCGGTGTTGGAAATGTACAAGGAAGCTTTGGGCATGTAGCCGCGGCGTGCCATGCCGGGCGGTGCGGGCCTCAGAGGCCCAGAACACGTATGCCCGGCATGGATTTAAGCCGCGCAAGGTCCTGTGCATACAGTTCCGTAAAGGCCTCGACGATGTCCGTATTCCACCCGGGCAGGTCCAGTTCTTCCTCAACCTCATGCGGCAGCGCGTGATCTTCGAACAAGGCGGAAAGATCGGCCAGCAGGGCCGGTCGGTCACCCGCGTTTTCCGGCCGGATCAGTTCTTCCAGCCTGTCGCGGCCTTCATCGTCCAATAGCGATGCCAGCAGCGCAAATTCGTTCTCGATCGGCGTTTCGCGTGGCAGGCCACAGATGGCACAGACGATATCTCCGAAAATCACCGGCAGATCTTCGTTGGCCCAAAGGGTGATGGCCACGTTCGGCGCGAGGTCGCGGATGTCCTCGATCATCGTCAGCCAACTCAGGCAACTGACATCGGTGTTCGCCAAGGTTTCGGCCCGATCCTCGGGCGGCAAGGCCATCAGGACCTTGGGGATGAAGCTTCCGGGGTTCCTCACGCCGACAAAAAGCTCAATCCCGGCCGGCGCAAAGGTTTGCTCGAGAAATGCCACGCGTTGACCGGCCAAGGGATAGAATTGCCCATCCCTCAAGGCCGTGGGAGTCTCTCCGATGAAGTCCGGGGATGTCAAAACGGTTCTTTGATACTCGATGTCGTCCGGTATCAAGCTGCGAAGTCGATCGACGGTTTCCGGCTCCACTTGGCCGTTGGTCAGGTCTTGCAAGGGCGACATGAACATCTGACGACAGCGTCGCGGTCCATACAGCACGACGCCGACATCGGTCAGAAGGTCGGAATTCGCGCGCAGGGCATGAAGCAGAAGGCCCTCGTCGGTGAAATCTGCGCCAGAATGAATGGCTAGATGCATTGCTGATGCGGTCCTGCGGTTTCCGGTCTTTGTTCACCGGGTACAGTCTGTTTGGGATGAGGTCAAACCTACAGGGCAATTCGAGACCGGCCACGCGTCTTGCCGGATACGATCCGGCAAACAAGTTGGAGATTCAGGCTTGCAGTCTGTAACGCGAGGCGGTAACCGACATTCGGAGCCCCTATAGCTCAGCTGGTAGAGCAACTGATTTGTAATCAGTAGGTCCGCGGTTCGAGTCCGTGTGGGGGCACCAGGATCTTTTCTCTGAGCCCCTGTACATATTGGCAACAACCTCCTGCTTTGTTGATGCCAAGCCATTTGGGAACATCTGCACTGCCTCCGAGCCGGCTTGCAGACCGGCAGTGATCTCCTCGACACTCAAGGTATTAAGCGCGGTCTTGCCCGTCGCGTTGTTAATCGGCACGCTGCAAATTGCAGCATGCGTCACTACCCGGGTCTTGCCGGAGAATAGCTCAATCCGCTTTGGAAGATCCAATCCGGACGAATGGTTGACCACCATGTTCGAGGTGTGATTTTGGTTTCGTCGCATCCCATTCGGCAATATGGCGCAGGGGAGAAAAAAACGACGGTGGAGGGTCGGGCACATGAAACTTGTACGCTACGGAGATGCCGGGGCAGAAAAACCGGCGCTGTTGGACGGCGAAGGCAGATTGAGGGATCTTTCGGCGCATGTTGCGGACATCTCGGGGGACACTCTGGATGATGCCAGCCTGGCCCGGTTGCGCCGCCTGGACCCCGAGGCCCTTCCTTTGGTCGAGGGCAACCCGCGGATCGGCCCGTGCGTCGGGAATATCGGAAAATTCCTGTGCATTGGTCTGAACTACTCGGACCATGCCGCCGAAACCGGCGCAGCCATTCCCGAACATCCCATTCTGTTCCTCAAGGCAAATTCGGCCATCGTCGGTCCCTATGACGACGTGGTGATCCCGCGCGGGTCGACGCATACCGATTGGGAAATCGAGCTGGGCGTGGTGATCGGCAAGACGGCCAAATATGTCGACCGTGCAAACGCGCTGGACCACGTCGCCGGATATTGCATCGTCAATGACGTGTCCGAGCGCCATTTCCAGATGCAGTTGACCGGGCAGTGGACCAAAGGAAAATCCTGCGACACATTCGGACCGACTGGCCCCTGGCTGGTGACGCGTGACGAAATCGCCGACCCGCAGACCTTGGGAATGGCGCTTGAAGTCAACGGCAAGCGCATGCAAACCGGAAACACGGCGACCATGATCTTTACAGTGGCCGAGATCATCGAGCATTTGAGCCAACTGTTCACTCTGCATCCGGGCGACGTGATCTCGACGGGTACGCCGCCGGGGGTCGGGATGGGAATGAAGCCTCAGCCGGTCTACCTGAGGGATGGAGACGTGATGGAACTGAGGATCGACGGTTTGGGGCATCAGCGTCAGAGGGTGCGCAGCGACGACTGATCCGGGCATGGATCAGCGCCGTGGCACGCGGGCGGCAGGCAGGGTACGCTTGCGCGCCGCAACCGGTCTGAACAAAGGCCCCTCTCGGACTGGCTTGGCCGGCGCGCGCTTCTCACGCGCCGGCGATCTTGGCTGTCACGCTGCGATGATGTTGTGTTCCGGTCCGTAAGGAAAGCCGGTGATGTTCTCGGCCCCATCCTCGTGCACCACCAGGATGTCATGCTCGCGATAGCCGCCCGCGCCGGGCTGACCTTCGGGAACCCACAGCATCGGCTCGATGGACACCACCATGCCCGGCTCGAGCACCGTGTCGATGTCCTCGCGCAGTTCAAGACCGGCCTCGCGGCCGTAATAGTGGCTGAGGATGCCGAAGGAATGCCCATATCCGAACGAGCGGTATTGCAGCAGGCCCTGATCGGCGAAGAACCGGTTGATCTCGGCGGTAATGCCGGAACAGGTGGCGCCGGGTTTGATCAGGCTCAGCCCCAGTTCGTGGCCGGCGACATTGGCCTGCCAAAGGCGCAGGCTGTCGGCGTCGGGTTCGCCCAGGAACAGGGTGCGTTCCAGCGCCGTGTAATAACCCGAGATCATCGGGAAGGTGTTGAGTGACAGAATATCGCCTTTCTGCAACGCCCGTTTTGTGACCGGGTTGTGCGCGCCGTCGGTGTTCAGCCCTGACTGGAACCAGACCCAGGTGTCGCGGTACTCGGCGTCGGGATAGGCGCGGGCGATCTCGATCTCCATCGCGTCGCGGCCCGCCATGGCAATCTCGATCTCGGTGGCACCTTCACGGATCGCGGCATGGATGGCCGCGCCGCCCACATCCGCCGTGCGTGCACCGCCCTTGATCAACTCGATCTCTTCGGCCGATTTGACCATCCGCGCGGCCATCGTGTCGGGGGCGATGTCCACAAGCTCGGGCTGGTTCAGCATGGCCAGGGCCGTATCGCGTGCGGCCAGCGTCATGTGGTCGCTTTCGATGCCGATCCGGCGGGCATTCCCGATCAGGCTGGCTACGGCGCGCCAGTAGTTGTCGCGCTTCCAGTCGGTGTAGATCACGTTGTCCTCGACCGACCGGCGCCAGGGCTGGCCCGCGTCGATATTCGCCGACACGGTGGTGCAGCTGTCCTGCGTCACCACACAGCCATAGGGCCGGCCGAAGGCACAGTACAGAAAGCCCGAGTAATAGGCGATGTTCTGCATCGAGGTCAGCAAAACGACCGGGATGTCCCGCTGCGCCATGATGGCGCGCAGTTTGGTCAGCCGGCGGTCGTACTCGGCCCGGCTGAAGGGCAGGGGCGCCTTGTCGCCGTTGTGGCAGGTGAAGAATTCGGGGCGATTTGAAGGGTCTGTCATGTGCTCTCTCGTTTCTTTGCCGGACGTGCAAAGCCCGGCCACATGTCCCGGCGTACAGGACAGGCGGTCTCGGGGTCCGAGAGCCGATCACCCCTTTGGGTGCTGCGACGCCATCGCAGCAGAGGGTGAACAGAAAAATCGTTAGATCAGCAAATGCCGCCGGTCAAGCCGGTGTCAGCCCGCGCAGACGTTCTGACCGCCGCCGCAGCAGCTCGACCGTGGTCAGCAGCGCGATCGAGATGACGACGAGGATCGTGGCCACGGCCAGGATGGTGGGGCTGATCTGCTCGCGCAGGCCGGTGAACATCTGCCAGGGCAGGGTCTTCTGGCTGGCCGATCCGACGAACAGCACCACGACCACCTCATCGAACGAGGTGATGAAGGCGAACAGCCCGCCCGAGATCACACCGGGCAGGATCAGCGGCATCTGAATCTTGAAGAAGGTCCGGACCGGACCCGCGCCCATGTTCGCGGCGGCCCGCGTCAAAGACCGGTCAAAGCCCACCAGGGTGGCGGTCACGGTGATGATGACGAAGGGAATGCCCAGAACCGCGTGGGCCAGGATCACCTTGAGGTAGCCCACGAAGGTCTTGTTCATGCCCAGAGTGCCCTCGAGGAACCGCCCGATGTCGCTGTAGAAGAAGAACATGCCCGTGGCTGAGATGATCAGCGGCACGATCATCGGCGAAATCAGGATGGCCATGATCGCCCGCCGCCCGGGCACATGCGACTGGCTCAGACCGATGGCGGCCAGCGTGCCCAGCGAGACCGAGATGATCGTGGCGATGGGTGCGATGATCAGCGAGTTCTTGAAGCTGCGCTGCCATTCGTTGTTGGTAAAGAAATCCTGATAATGCTTCAGCGAATACCCCTCGGGGTCCAGTCGCAGCATTTCCGGGGTGAAGGTAAAGAAGTCCTGCGCGTTGAACGACAATGGCAGTACCACCAGGATCGGAGTGATCAGGAATACGAAGATCGCGCCGCAGATCACCCGGAACAAGTAGTGATAGAACACCTGCTGCGCCGTCAGGTAAGGCAGCAGTTTGCGGCGATACCGGCCCTCGTACAGCCAGTATGTGAACCAGACAAAGAACCAGCCGCCCAGCAGACCCAGAATACCGCCCGCGATGCCCGCGAACAGAAAGCCAGCCAAGCCGAAGCCAAGGATGTTGATCCAATAGGCCAGCCGCTCGTTCTTCAGCAGCGCGATGTAGATCCAGGCAAGCCCGGCGATCAGAATGGCGCCGCCGATCATGCCGGTCGGCACCGAACCGTTGCCCGCGCCGACAAAGATACCGGCGAAGGCTCCGGCCAGGGCGACGCTGGGCAGGACCATCGACAGGGGTTTGCGCGAAATCGGAGTCAGAGCGGCCATGTCGGTTATCCCAGCTTCACGTTGTCGATGCCCACGATCTTGTCGTAGACCCAATAGAGGATCAGAACCACCGCCAGCAGGATCGTTCCCAGCGCCGCGGCCAGCCCCCAGTTCAGCGACGACGAGATGTGGTAGGCGATCCGGTTCGAGATGAAGACGCCCTTGGTGCCGCCGACGATTTCGGGCGTGATGTAATAGCCGATGGCCAGAATGAACACGAGGATCGAGCCCGCCCCGATGCCCGGAATGGACTGCGGGAAATAGATCCGCCAGAACGTGGTCCAGTTCGTCGCGCCCATGGATTTGGCCGCGCGAGTGTAGGATGGCGGGATCGTCTGCATCACCGAGTACATCGGCAGGATCATGAACGGCAGCAGGATATGCGTCATCGCGATGATCGTGCCGATCTGGTTGTTGATGATGATCAATCGCGCGTCATCGGCCACAAGGCCCAGCCAGACCAGCGTGTCATTGATCACGCCCTGTTGTTGCAACATGACCTTCCAGGCGGAAGTTCGCACCAGAAGCGATGTCCAGAACGGCAGCAGAACCAAGATCATCAGCATGTTCGACACGCGCATCGGCAGCGTCGCCAGCAGGTAACTGACTGGATAGGCCAGCAGTATGCAGGCGCCGGTGATGACCAGCGACATGAACAATGTGCGGCCGAACAGTTTTACCAGAATGCGCTTGTCTTCGGGTTGAGCCTGCGCACCTTCGGGGGTACGTCGCATGTCAATTGCGTTCAGGAAATACCCATTGGTGATCGGCACCGCGTGGGTCTTGATCACCTGCCAAGTCTTCACGTCACCCCAGCCATCATGGATGTCGATCAGCTTGTCCTTGAACGGCCCGTCGGTTTCGGGGTCCAGCTTTTTGATTTGCCTGCCCGAACGACGGAACAGCGACGACATGCCGGTCTCTTCATAGTTCAACCGCGTGCCAAGACGGGTATGTTCCTTGTTGTCGATCGCGACGATCATGTCGCGGACAAAGGCTTCGTAAACGTTTTCGTCCGGCAGTTCACCGCTTTTTTCGTCCCAGCTTTGCAAGGCCTCGATGGTCAGCGGCAGCGTGTCCTTGACGATGCTGTTTTCCACCGAACGGAACAGCATCGAGCCGATCGGAACGATAAACGAGACCAGAACGAAGATCAGCAAGGGGGCAATCAACAACAGTGCGCGCAGTTTCTGTCGCCTCAGCGAGCGCGCCAGAGACTGTTTCAGTGGCGTTCCATCCGCCGCCAGCATTGGCCCTGCGGTTTGGCTTGCGTCAGTCATTCGTGCCCCTTGGGTTAGCTTGGGTCGGGTTGGGGCGGCAGGCCGCCCCAACCGTTATTAGTTGTGTAAGCTGCGCTTACTGCGCCAGCCACGCCTGGAATTTGGCGTCGATGTCATCGCGGTAGTCGGCCCAGAACTCGTAGTTGTACAGGAAAGTGTTCTGGGCGTTGTTCGGATCGGTCGGCATGTGCGGCGCCATGTCGATGCCCAGTTCGGCGTGTTGACCGACCAACGGGGCCGACGATTTGCGTGCCGGGCCGTACGAGATGTACTTGGCCTGATCCGCCAGACGCTGCGTGTCGGTCGCGAAGTAGATAAAGTCCAACGCGCGCTGCTTACGCTCGTCGCTGAGGCCCGCGGGAATGATCCAGCCGTCCAGATCGAACACCTGCGCATCCCACAGCATGGCGACGGGCTGCTTCTGCTCTTCGATCAGGCTGAACAGACGGCCATTGTAAGTCGAGCCCATGACGACCTCGCCATCGGCCAGCAACTGCGGAGTGTCAGCCCCGGCTGACCACCACACGACGCTGTCCTTGATGGTGTCCAGCTTCTTGAGGGCACGGTCCTGACCTTCGTCGGTTGCCAGAACGTCATAGACTTCGTCCTTTGCCACGCCGTCGCACAGCAGCGCCCATTCCATGTTGTTGATCGGGCGCTTTTCCAGCGAGCGCTTGCCCGGGTAGGCCTCGAGGTCGAACACGTCGCAGATGTCGTCCGGCGGCGTGTCGCCGACCAGATCGGTGCGATAGCCGAAGGTGGTCGAATAGACGATCTGCGGGATGAAGCAATCACTGACCAGCAGATCGCCGAAATCCTCGGATGCTGTGGTGCCATCGGGTGCCGGGGCCAGTTGGGTGTCCGGGTCGATTTCCATCGCCAGACCTTCGTCACACAGGCGAATGGCGTCCGAGGCGACCACGTCGACCACATCCCATGTGATGTTGCCCGCCTCGTTCATGGCGCGCAGCTTGGCCACGGCCTCGGCCGAGCTTTCATCCCAGACGATGTTCACGCCCGGGTTCATTTCCATGTACGGCTCGGCATAGGCTTTTTGCTGCGATGCCTGATAGGCGCCGCCCCAGGACACGAGGGCCATGTCCTGGGCCGAAGCCGCGCCGGCCGAGATGGCTGCGGCCGCAGCCGACAGCAGGAATTTTGTTGGTTTCATGTTCAGCTCCCAGTTTTCCCCGTTGTTGTCACTGGTCGACCGACGCACGGGTTTTCGTCGGCCGATCCTTCCAAGTTGACCGTCTGGCGCGGCAGGACGCTCACGCGTCCAGCGCGCGACAGTCTCGTGCCAGCCAGCCGATCTCGATCTCCTGGCCGGGTTGCAAGCGGACCGCATCCGGGGCGTTGCGGGTCTTGACGATGAACTCGTCATTGCCGGCCACCGACATGCGGAAACGGAATACGTCGCCCATATAGATGAACTCGCGAACCACCGCCTTGAGCGTATGCGCGTCCGGGCTCAGACGATCCTTGTTGAACTCGACCCGCTCGGGCCGGATCGACACCTTGGTGCGCTCGCCGGGCTGGCGGACGTTGATCGGCACCGCGTCGATTTCCGATCCGTCGTCCAGGGTCACGATGCAAGTGTCCCCGTTGATGGACTTCACCACACCTTCCAAGGTGTTGTTTTCGCCGATGAATTGCGCGACGAAACTGTTTTCCGGTTCCTCGTACAGTCGATCGGGCGGGGCCAGCTGCTGGATGCGGCCGTCATCGAAGACTGCGACACGATCCGACATCGTCAGCGCCTCGGTCTGGTCATGGGTCACATAGACCGTGGTGATGCCCAGCTCGTGTGCCAGGCGGGTAATCTCGAACTGCATGTGTTCGCGCAGTTGCTTATCCAACGCGCCCAGCGGCTCGTCCATCAGCACCAGTTCCGGCTCAAACACGAGCGCCCGCGCCAGGGCGATGCGCTGTTGTTGGCCCCCCGACAACTGCGCCGGCCGGCGATTGCCGAATGCGCCCATCTGTACCATGTCCAGCGCCCGCTGCACCTTCTGTTCGCGCTCGGATTTGCCGATCTTGCGCACTTCAAGCGGGAACGAGAGGTTCTCGGCCACGGTCATATGCGGAAACAGAGCGTAGTTTTGGAACACCATGCCGATCCCGCGCTTGTGCGGCGGAATGTTGTTGATCGGCTTGCCGCCCAGAAGAATTTCGCCATGGGTGGCGGTTTCGAACCCGGCCAGCATCATCAGGCAAGTCGTCTTGCCCGAGCCCGACGGGCCCAGCATGGTCAGAAATTCGCCTTTCGGCATGGCAAGATTGAGATCTTTCACGACGAGCGTTTCGCCGTCATATGATTTTTGCACGCGCCGAAATTCGACAAACGCGGCGTCGCTGGTTGTTTCGGTCACAAGACCCCCTGTCGCGTCAATTCCAGATCCGGTTGGCCCGGATTCCATTGATCCTGCACCAAATTAAAACGTAGCGTCCGGCGGCTTGCAACCAATTTAATCGTCCCAGCGCGGAAACGGCCGTGAGTTTCAGGGGAACCGATCATCGTTTAGCCGTGCCATATGCCATGCAAGCGCCGTGTTGCTGGACAGGACCGGCTTGCGGATGAGGGCCTGAACGTGAGGGATCGCATCCAGGGTTCGCAAGTTCGTGCAACTCAGAAATACCGCATCAACCGCGCTGTCTTGCCCAAGTGCAACCGCCGCCTCGACGATCGACGAACACGAAATCCGCGCCACTTTCGACTCTTCTGCCACGCAGAAAGTGCCGAATACATCGGTCGAAAGCCCGGCGGTCGAGAAGGCTGTTCGCAACGAGTCGCTGACTTCCTCGACATAGGGGGACAACAGGGCAAACCGCGAAACGCCCAAGTCGCAAGCGCGGGCGATCGTCGCACGCAGTGGGTCGGTTACCGAACGGGTGACGCAGGATCCGCGGACAAGAGATTCGACCTCGGCCGATCCGATCACCGAACTGGCCGACGTGCAGCCATAGCCCACAACGCCGTATTCGCGGCCCTTCGGAAACAGGTCCGCGGCCGCCGGCAGGGCCTGCTTCATTCGGCTCAGCGTCTGGGGCGTCACCTCCAGCCCGCTGGGGATGCGCGCAACATGAAGCGGTGCGGAGCTTTCCGCGAACAGACGCCTGAAGTCGCCTTCGATGGTTTCGTCGGCCTGCAGAACGATCAAGCCCATCGGTCGGTTGGCGTGGTCTTCCACGTCGAGTGCGTAGGGCAATGTGGTCATATCCGGGGCACCTCGCGCCCGGCGCGCGGGCTAAGAAACCGGGCGCCGTTCTCGGTGATCACAATGTTTTCTTCGTGAACGAGAATCCCGCCCGGGACGGCGATACCCGGTTCGAGCGTCAGCACCATCCCTGGCCGCAGAACCGTTGTGTCGGTGGGAATCAGCGATGGCCATTCGGTCAGGGACATGCCCAGCCCATGCCCCAGGCGCCCGGCCTGGGTGCCGGGTCCGCCATCGGTCAGAATGTCGTTCATCGCTTGGAACAGGTCTGCGGCCGTCGCTCCGGGCCGTGCCGCGTCAAAACCTGCTTCGATCGCGTCGACCAACCGCGCATGCGCCGTGCTGACGGCCGGTTCGGGCGGGCCGACCGACCAGTTGCGGTCGAAATCGCAAAAGTAGCCGTCCCATACCAGACCGGTGTCCAGCATCAGTATGTCCCCTGGCGCCAGGGGGCTCTCGGACGCGGGCGAGATCACGTCGCCATAGCCGCCATGGCCAGCCCCACCGGCAAGGTACGGCACCCAATCGGCCCCCTCCTCGAGGCACAGCATCTGGAAGGCGCGGAAAACCTGCGCCAGCGGCACACCTGCGGATGCAATTTCGGGCACCCGGTCGAAGGCGCGTCCGGCTATAGCGCAGGCGGTCTGGATCTTGGCGATTTCGGTGGCGGATTTAACCATCCGCAGGTCGCGCAGAATACCGTGATCGCCGGTGATCCGACGTTGGCCGATTTGGTCCTGCAACCGACGGAAATCGGACAGAGGCATGCGCAGATGGGTTTCGTGCCCGTCGGGGCAGCCGATCCGGCCCTTGTCGGCCACGACTTCGCGCAGCAAGTCGGCCAACAGCGATACGCCGTCGTCGGACAGGTCGGGTGCGCTCCAGGTGCGGATGTCTTTGATCCAGGTTCGCCCCATCAGCGCGGCCCCGATCGACGGGATCACGGCGACAGGGTCGCCCTGGGCGGGGATGACCAGAAACCATGGACGCGTGGGGCTTTCCCAGAACCGGGTAATAAACCCCGAGAAATACCGGACTTCGGGCTCCGTGGTCAGAAGCAGAGCATCGACCTCGAGTTCTGCCATCCGACGTTGTGCGCGCTGGGTGCGGGCCTGGTATTCTGTTCGGTCGAACCCCCTCATGCGGGTCGCTCGGTCAGGATGCATAGTACGCGGTCATCGGTGCCGATTTCCAGGGCCGAGCGCATTGTGTCGTCCATGACCGCAGCAAGCCCCGCGCCGCCCGAAGCCGTGGTTGCAAGCCCGGCCCGCGCCATCGCTGGAAGCTGCGCGACGACGTCCTCGTCCGTCACAGTCAGGAACACATCAGCATCCCGCGCGAGACCGTTCAGTGCGATCAACGAAGGTTCCTTGCAGTCCAGCCGCCCCATGATGCTGTCCGGGCCGTCGGCAAACACGCATTGCCCGGCGGCGATACTTGCCTGAAGGGCAGGCGCGGCGTCAGGTTCCACCACGACGATCCTGGGGACATCACCCCAAACCTTGCGGAAATAGGCCGCCGCCGCGGCAGCCATGCCGCCGACCCCGGCCTGCAACAGGATCACCGTCGGCACCTCGGGGCATTGCCCGACCGTTTCGACCGCCATCTGCAGATAGCCCTCCATCAGCAGATGAGGCAGGTCGGTGTATCCCTCCCAGGAACTGTCCGACAGCAGGGTCCAGCCATTCCGCGACGCGGCAGCGCTGGCGGCGGACATGCTGGCGGCATAGTCATTCCCCGCCCGGACGACACTGGCCCCTTGATCACGCAGGCGCTCGGCAAAGCTTTCGGGTACCGTGTCCGCGATGAAGACGACGGCCCGGGCGCCGAAGACGCGCGCACCGGCCGCCATGCTGAGCCCGTGATTGCCGGCGCTGGCGGTGACATAGGTACGCCCATTCAGGGTGGTGCCGTCGGGTTGCCCGGACACAGCATTCGCGTGACTTGCGATCACGTAGGCTGCGCCCAAGGCCTTGAACGACCCAAGATTCATCCGCGCACGCTCGTCCTTGATCCAAAGGCTGGCCACGGGCGCCAGCGCGCTGCCGTCCACCAGAGGAGTGCGGGACGCGACCGGACACCGGGCGATCAGATCCGACACCTTTTCAGGATCGGTCGATGGGTATGGGGCCGATGGTATCAGCTTGGATCCGCCCCTATGTTCGTTCTTGGCGACTTGCATCTCGGTTTTCCAGCGTGTTCCGGATGACGAGATGCGACGCAGTTCGTTCTGTCAAGGCGACTTCAGCCTGCATATGCGGAAATCCTCGATCTGGCTGGGTTCGGGTGGGGGCCAAGGTTGATGCACCCACTACGCCGAGAACCCGCCGACGGCGCCCCTTCCCTCACGGGCTTTGCAATCCCGCAAGTTAGCTGTAAGTGTTCCGCAGTTCGGCCCTGGTGCTTCGCGCCTCTGGCCGTCTGCGGGCGTGATGGAATGGTAGACATATCGGACTTAAAATCCGAAGGCCTTTGTGCCGTGTGGGTTCGAGTCCCACCGCCCGCACCACGAAAATCAGCCAAATACCTGTAAAACAAAGACAAAAAAGAGGGGCCGCTTTCGCAGCCCCCCCATTGGCCCCCCCATCTTGAAGTATTAGGCCGCTCTTCCTTCGATCAGGTTTTCCAGATCCTCGACCTTCACCAGACTGGCCCTAGAGTCCTTCAGAATCTGTCGCTGACTATTGGTCGGTCGCCGCGAGCCCCGTATCGCAAAGGGGGAGTCGAGAATAGAAGGGGTGTTTCCATGGCAGCAGCGAGTTTTGGCTTGGTTAGCAGGGGGGCAGAGCGAGGCTTCCGGCTGCTAACCTTCACTTAGCGTCTTCCTTGGATCCTATCGCTACCCGCGCCCACTCAAGCCAAGCTTTTCTTTGTTCTGGGGACAGCGAGCGGAAGGCTTCAATAAGAAGGGCCTCGTCATCCTTGTCGGGAGCGCTGAAGTCGACAAGATCGGTTGGATCTACGCCGAGAACTTCCGCGATAGCGACCTGTTTTCGCGGTGTAAGCTGTCGAGTTCCGCTTTCCAATTGCGCGAAATACGAGCGAGACAAGCCGATCCGTTCCGCGACTTCCTCTTGCTTCAGGCCTTTCGCGAGGCGAGCTTCCTTGATGCGTAGTCTCATATTTTGCTCCGTACGTCCTTCGCCGTTAAAATTCGCCAGCGTTCGTTCGGTATTTCTTCCCTTTGCTTTCTGCAGCATTGCAGTGTGTTGGATGTGGCTCAGTGTTCATTGCGACTGATTTTTGAGGGGAAGGGTGAGTGTTCTAGGGCTGACGATACCAAGCGGGTGCGCAACGGTTCGGTCGAGCGTTTGGGTTTGTTACTACAGTGCCAAAGCGACCAATTCGGTTCGATGATCTTTTCCATTTTCTGCCTCTTGTGTTTCACTCTTGGAAAGACATGTTGCAATTTGCAACAAAAAAGATAAGGACCGCAGGTGAAAAAATCGGGCGCAAGCCGGGGTCAGGGTTGGGGTCAAGATCGGGGTCAAATAAATACCTGTTATAAAATAGTATTTTGCGCTTCCGGGGTCGCTCCGGGGTCGCTCCGGGGTCAAGATCGGGGTCAGGATCGGGGTCAAGCCGGGGTCAAGGTCGGGGTCAGATAAGTATCGGAATTTGTTAGGTAAAACGTAACTCCAGGGTCAAGCCGGGGTCAGGAACGGGGTCACGCCGGGGTCACGCCGGGGTCACTAAAGAAAGAAATAAACAAACTAGATTGATGATGATGATAGAGGCCGGGTCGCATGAAGATTGTTGCCCGATTGCGATTTGTCGCTTACTTTGACACCAATATTGAGGCGCAAGAGGCCCGCCCCTGGAATGAGCAGCACGACCGACAATCTCGCACTCGCAGACACCACATGGCTAGATCAGTTCGATCTGACCGTGCGGCAGCGTGATTTCGTGCTGGCATACCTGGCCGACCCCAACGCCATCGGAGCGGCCCGTACAGCGGGCTACAAGCAGCCCCACGTCCAAGGGCCGCGCCTGTTGGACAATGTTAGAGTTGCCGAGGCCATCACGGAGGGTCGCAGGCAGATCGAGAGCAAGGCCATGCTGGACGCGGAGGGCGTCTTGGAGCTTTGGACCCAGATAGCCACAGCGGACCCACGCGAGCTGACGCAGCACGTCTATGCGCCCTTCCGTTACTTTAGATTGGATTCGAGTAGGACCAGTGTCATTGGCGACAGCAGATTTCATTCATGAAGATATTTGTTGCCGTACTTCGAGATGCAGCTCCACTGCGGTCCGATCTCGGATAATCTAGGTCAAAGCTGGTGTCATTTATTTGTGGTGTGAAATAATGAGGCATCGCCTAGGGTCAGGACCTATAAACGAACGACCGCTTCTCTAAACAGCGGACGTTGGCCGAAAACGGGGCAAGGACCACAGTGCGGACAGAGCCGACTCCAAAGTCTACTGCCACGAGTACCCTTTTCGGCACAATCATACTAGCGCGCGGGCAAGGAAACTGATGCGTAGGAAATGTCAGAGCCATTTGCGCTTCGTGGACGACGCCACAGTGAGGCACACAAGGTTTGACAAAGGCCGCGGAGCCGTCATGCTTGACCAACAAACACCCTGAGACACTGAAAGCATGTCATACCTCCGATTTTCCACATTCTCGAGACTGATTGCATACTTGTCGCTTGTGCTTGTTTGCTTGTCATCTCAAGCGACCGCCGAAACCAACCTTCTGAAGAGCCAGAACATTAAGCAGATTCTGATTGGCCAAACGCCAGGATTTCGTTTCGGGGGGCGAAATGTCCCGAAGCAAAAGGCCCTTCGTATGGTTATGCACGAAGGTCGCCCGGCCGCCGAGATAACTATGTCAGTGTCGATGAAAGGTCATAAGGACGACTGGTACAGTAGAGGCCAAGAAGGCTACGCGCAGAGGTTTGAGTTTGGACAACACTCAAAGTCAGGGCAGCGTATTGGGCGGGAAACCTGGACGCACATGCTGTTGTGGCTGCCAAACGGAACCGTTTCCCGCGAACCTACTTGGCTTTTTGATTTCAAGGACAACAGGCGCGGACAAACATTCGGACAACTGGTCGGATTTGGTCTCAGCGATGACGGGGGCGGCACTGCTCTCAAGCTGATTCACCGTTTCGAAGACTACGATTGCATCGTTGGTTCCGAGCGAAACGGTACCAGCAACTCGTACTGCGATTGGACTGATACGAACATTTTGCTCGGTCCGGTACGTCGGTTCACCGGCCGATGGGTCCAGGTGGTCGTTCGGGCTGTTTGGGATGACGGTCAGAGGGGGGCTTTCGACTTTTGGATAGATGGGAAAAAGGTAGTGGGGTATCGCGGCGATACGTCGAAGAAAGCCAGCAACATTCCGTTCAAATTTGGCGTCTATCGGATCAAACTCAATCGATACCGCAACCCAAAGGACGTACGGGCCTATTTCTCTGCTGTCGGCACTGCTCCAACATGCAAAAAACTCGGCCTTAGTAACTGCGAAGTTTACGAGTCGACGATAGGAAAGCTGGGCTACTTCAACGCGCAACGAGTTTTCAGGCACCGTTCAAACGAGAAAAGCGACTTCATCTCTCGTGGTGGTAGGGTGCTCAAGCAATAGGACTATCCGTCGCGAGTTGCGAGCAAGAGGCAAAACTTATCAATGAAACAATCGTAGGGATTAGGGCGCTGGAAAGACGGCTTGCTGCAATTCTTGCCGCCGACATGGTTGGCTTCAGCCGCCTCATCGAACTTGATGAGGTTGGCACTCTCGGTCGCCAGAAACAACTTCGCCTCGATGTCATTGATCCCACGATTGGCCGTCACAACGGCAAGATAATCAAGTCAACTGGTGATGGGCTAATCGTCGAGTTTGGTTCGGTCGTTCAAGCCGTACAGTGCGCTGTCGAAGTTCAGCAGGAGCTTGTCGAACGTGAAAGCGAACGATCACAGGACGAACGTATTCAATACAGAATTGCGATCCATTTGGGTGATGTCGTCTCAGATGATGATGACTTGTATGGTGACGGAGTAAACATCGCAGCCCGCCTTGAAGCCTTGGCGGAGCCAGGCGGAATCGTGGTATCTGGTACTGCATATGACATGCTGAAGACACAAGTCGATGTGGGCTATCGCTCACTGGGAGAAAAGCATTTAAAAAATATGGCGAAGCCAGTTCGCGTTTATAAAGTGACCAGTGCTGACTACGGGCCGCCAAAGCTATCAAAATCAAGACGACAACTAGCCATCCTGACCACGGTGCTCTTTGCGGCGGGTATTGTTGGGGCTGCGTGGTGGTGGAACCTACAAGATCGGGCTCCAGATCACTTCGGGCCGCCACCAATGCACAAACTTATTGATATTGATAGCAGCGAACTGACTTCTGATTTTGATGGCATTTATACCGGCGCACTCCATTGCTCCAGAGCTGGCGATGGACCTCTTGCTGATTTCGAGACGCAGGAAGGAAGGCCAATGCTCGTGCATGTGAGAAATGGCGCTGCCACGTATCGCCTAGGTCGTTCTGAACCCATCGAAGCATATGATGGTGGCGAGCCGTTCTACGAGATCATGGAATTTGCGATTACTGAGGCAGGCATCGTAAGGGTCCTAGGCCAGTTTCAATGGACCGAAACCCAAATCATCGGTGAAGTCGTACCATTTCAGCCGATCGCCTTCAGAGGAAGTGTTGACGATCAGCGGATATTCGTACGAGGTACCCGCGGCCCTAGAAGGTGCAGTCTCGAACTTTCTCGTTTTTGAGCTCCGAGAGCATTTGCGCGGTTCAGTTGCTACCAATGATTTTGGTCGGTTGTAGAACGCCCGCTTTGGGCTCTTCTGAGACATCTGACCGCTTCTGTCAGATGTCCGCAAAGCAGCGCTAGGTAGCCATTCGACGCGACGGGACCGCGCGGCGACGTCCGCTTTAGGGCCTGAACGACTGCTCCTACCAGCAGCGGCCCTTCGCCACCGCTGCCTCCGACGTCTCATAAGCGGACGGAGCGGGCTTTTGGCGTCGTCGCTTACTTGACCGCTTTGTGCGCATCGCGGCTGAGCATCTGCCCCTGCAATAGTCGCTTCCACCTTTGGAGGGCACCAAAGCGACCTACGAGGTGATAATGTGGCGATGCCCTGCGCCCTCGCCGAAATAGGACAAGCACCGGGTCACAAAGTGCCGGACCAT
Organism: Ruegeria sp. BHSB172; assembly: GCF_059613165.1. Classification (NCBI taxonomy): domain Bacteria; kingdom Pseudomonadati; phylum Pseudomonadota; class Alphaproteobacteria; order Rhodobacterales; family Roseobacteraceae; genus Ruegeria; species Ruegeria sp. BHSB172. Next base: position 50,382 of record NZ_JBXWRZ010000002.1, on the reverse strand, counting down.
CCGGCGAGGGTTTGCCTTGTCATAGCCGAGTGCCAATGTCAGAGGCGGCAACATATCCCGGATCGGCATCGCGACGAGGCGGTCGCCCGCATAGCTGACATCCGTCGTGGGCAGCATATTCAGAACCGCGCAGCCGTGACCTGCGCCAACCAAGCTGCGCACCATTTCGGTGGAATTCGCATAGGCAATCCTGGCAGAATCATGCCCCGCCGCGCGGAACATCTGCTGGTAGTAATCAACCGCGATGGGACGGTTCAGCACGATCATCGTTTCTTCTGCGAGGTCTTTCAGGTGCACGGAAGCCTGCCTTGCCAGCGGATGATCCGGCGCGGTCAGGCAATAGGCAGGGGCCTCGATCAACACGTCAAAGGTGATCTGGGGCAGGGCCGCGTCAGAGACAAAAAGGATGGCGTCGAAATCGCCGGCCAGGAACCCCTCTTGCGCGCGGTCATTGTCGCATTCCTCAAGGTGCAGTGTCACTTGTCCGTCCGCGCCAGCAAGATCTGTCAGAATGTCGGGTAGGAAGGCCGGGGCAACCGGGGCATAGTAGCCGATCCGCAATTCGCCTGTCAGGGCTCCTTGAAGATCTGAGCCTGCTGTCATTACCGCTTCAAACTCTTCGATGAGATGGGTGAATTTGCGTTCAAGCACCCGACCGCTGGTCGTGGCGGTTATCCCCCGCGACCGGAACCGGTTGACCAATGTGAGCTGGAAGTGCGCCTCAATCCGGTCGATTGCCGCCGATACGGCCGACGCGGCAACGTTCAGTTCCTCCGCGGCCCCTGAAATGCTGCCATGGGCCAATGCAGTGGTGAAGTAACGCATGGATTGGATCGAAACGGTCACGATTCCTCGACAAATCAGATGAAAATCATCATTTAGTTCTATTTTTCATGGGAATGGCCTTGTGTCAAACTGCGTGACAAATTGCGAGCGAGGGAATGCATGTCCGATACTCAACTGAAGGGCTGGAACCATGTGCCCGATGTTCCGCTGAAGGTTTCGCCGGTGTTCCGCTGGCCACCACAACCGGTCGAGGTCGCGCGATGGTTCTGGAACTCGTGGTTCCTGATCACGGAAAAGCTGATCATCGTCGGGATCGCCTTCGCCAGTTTCTACTGGTTCCAACCGCCGCTGGAAGAGTCCAGGACCTTCGCATTCAGCTGGGTCGCACAGATGTATGCGCGCAACCTGCTGCTGGCCCTGATCATCGGAGGCGCACTTCACCTGTGGTTCTACACCTTCTCGGCACAAGGGTTGAAACTGAAGTACGATCCGCGCCCGCTGATGGTGAATGGCCGGCAGTTCACCCTTGGCGGCCAGGTGCGCGACAACATGTTCTGGACACTAGGTACCGGGGTCCTGATCTGGACCGGCTACGAGGTGGTGCTGATCTGGGCCTTGTCCAATGGATACATGCCGCTGATCACATGGGCCGCACATCCTGTCTGGTTTGTCGCGATCTTCTTCCTGATCCCGATCTGGGAGAGCTTCTATTTCTACGTCATCCACCGGGCGATCCACATTCCGTTTCTCTACAAACACGTCCACTACCTGCATCACCGCAACATCAATGTCGGCCCGTGGTCTGGCATGTCCCAGCACCCGATCGAGCAGATGATTTTTCTCGGATCGGTCTTCGTGCACCTGCTGATCGGCGCGCACCCGGTGCATATCCTGTTCCACCTTCAGTATTACTTCCTGACCGCGATGACGACGCATACGGGGTTTCAGGGGTTGCTGATCAAGGACAAGAATCGCCTGGCCTTGGGGACGTTCCACCACCAGATGCATCACCGCTATTTCGAGTGTAATTACGGCAGCCTGGAAATCCCCTTGGACAAGTGGTTCGGCACGTTCCACGACGGCACGGTCGAGGCCAATGAAAAGATGCAGGAGCGGCGCAAAAGGATCATGGGGAAATGAGCAAGGCACTGACTGTCATGGATCTGCGCGCCCTCAAGGGGGTTCGCCAGATTGCCTTTGTTCAGGTGGCCCGCGAGGAAGAGGCCATCGCCGCCTCGGAGGCCGGCATGGACATGATCGGAACGGCCTTCATCCCCGAACGCGCTCAGTTCGCCCGGGCCGTGCCGCAGACGCATTTCCAGTATGGATTGCCATGGGGTAAACATGCCGATGCAACCGAGGCGTTGCGCGATGCCATGGCGGCGATGAATGCAGGTGCCCAGTCAATCTATTGCGGTATGAGCCCGGCCATAGTTGAGGTGCTGGCGCGCGAAGGCGTACCGGTGATCTGCCATGTCGGCCTCGTGCCGCCCAAGGCAACCTGGACCGGCGGCTTCAAGGCGGTGGGCAAGTCGGCCGACCAGGCCCTGCATCTCTTGCAAGAGGTCAAGGATTTCGAAAATGTCGGTGGCTTTGCCGTCGAGATGGAAGTCATCCCCGCTCGAGTGGCCGCCGAAATTTCCAAAAGGACTTCCATGCTGACGATCTCACTCGGCTCAGGAGGGGATTGCGACGCGCAATACCTGTTCTCTGCCGATCTTCTCGGCGAAAACCGCGGCCACTTCCCGCGTCACGCCAAAGCCTACCGAAATTTCGCAGGTGAACGCGATCGCCTACAGGCCGAACGCGTGGCGGCCTATCGTGAGTATATCTCCGACGTGAACGCCGGAACCTTTCCCGAAGCGTCTCATGTTGTTGAGATAGATGAAACCGCGTTGAAAGATTTTCTGAAACAGGCGGAGCGGGCCTGACCGGTTTCTTGACAGCGATGTCTGTTTTGCGTGTTTCACGAACGCTCGTGCGCGCCGCAGCATCAGTCGATTTGGGCTCGATGCAGACGTTCGCTGCGCAGTGCATCAGTGACCGCTATGCGGACAATGCAGCCAGTTGCGTGAGTACAGAAACTGACGGACGCCCTTAGGGTTAATTGGGCGGTTCGTATGGTTCTAGCACCCCAAACGGCACCGGCGGTTCCTCAATAAGGGTCTTCTCGAACTCCACGATCTTCTCGAAGATTACGGGTAGAATCCATGTGGCTTCGGACTGTATCTCGTATTCCTCTTTAGGGTCGGTGATAAGGTTGAAGACGCGAGGCACATTGAGCGGGCGCGGCTCGCTGTTCATGTTATCCAACTCGATCAGATGGAGCTTCCAATTGCGCCACTTATAACCGTATACGTCATCGTTGTTGTAGATGATGAAACCTTCCCGGTTCGAGGTATCCTGCTCCCCCAAAAAGAAATCGAGCTGGTCTACACCGTCGATGATCCGATCGTCCGGAACGTCGTAGCCAGCGACACGGCCCAGAGTTGGCAGCATGTCCACTAGATGCACGATTTCGTTGCTGGTAGAACCCGCTTCGATGCGACCTGGCCAGCGCATCAGGAATGGAACGCGCAGCGATCCTTCCCAAGCGGTGAAATAGTTGCCGCGCCATGGTCCGGCAGTACCATGCCAAGGATGGAAGTACTCAGGCCCGTTGTCGCTCAGCCAGATGACGATGGTATTGTCTTCAACGCCAAGGTCGCTGATCGCGTCGAGGATTTGCCCAGAGCGGAAGTCAATCTCTGCCAGCACGTCGGCATAATGGCCATTGCCCGTGATCCCGTCGAAGTCGGGATGTGGCAGCGTGGGCAGGTGCGGCTGCGTAAAGGGCACAAACGCGAAGAATGGCTCATCTCTGGCGACGGATCGCTCCATGAAATCGATGGCGCGGGTCGTCAGTTCGCTGTCGATTTCACGTCTCGTTTCAATCGTGTAGGGTTTGACGTCTTTAGGCGATTCTCCGCGTGTCGCCTCCTGAATCATTGGCTGACCACCAACCGATGCATCGAACTGGAACTGCGACGAATACTCGGATTCATCCGTTGTGTTCGCGACACCATACCACTCGTCAAACCCCTGATCGGTGGGGAAACGGCCTGGCATGTCGCCGAGATGCCACTTGCCGAACATGCCGGTCGCGTAGCCAGCATCCGAGAACAACTCGGCCATTGTCACTTCCCATCCCACCATGCCGTAAGGCACGCCCCAAACCACTCTCGTGGTGGCAGAGCGGATCGGCCGGCGACCTGTCATCAAGGCCGAACGGCTCGGAGTGCATTGCGGCTCGACATTGAAGTTCAAAAGTCTCATCCCCTCTTCCGCAAGCGCATCAAGACGAGGGGTCGCAGCGCCTCGTAATTCTCCACCGCCGTAGACGCCCAACTCGCCCCAGCCGAGGTTGTCGACCATCATCAATACGACATTGGGTTGCTGTGTGGTCTGAGCCAAGGATGAGCCGCTCCATAGGACACAAGCTGCAACCGACATCAGGATTGGCTTGAGTGGATTTCTCATTTGGGCGCCCCCGTGTTGGTCCGAGTATTCGTGATGCAACCGATCCGGTAGGCCATCGACTCACGCACACGATATTAGGACTATCGTCCTAATCTTGGCGAGCAGAGCGATCTGTGTCAACGTTGCGTTACGACCACTGTCAGAATTGGAACTTGCCTATAGTGATGTTCCTCACCCTTTAGATGAGAAGCAAACTGGATCGATGGACAAGAAGATCGAAAGCTACGTTCCCGAAAGAGTGACGCTCCTGCTGCAGGATTTGGTCGTCCAGCGCCCGGTAGCAAAAGAAACCTACGGACTTTCCAGCGGTGACAGCACCAAGCGGCGGATACTTGATGCGGCCTTTTCGCTTTTCATCGGCACCCGAGCGGAAGACTACACGATGCGCAATCTGGCGAACGCCTTGGACATGCGCGTCGGCAATCTGACGTATCACTACAAGACCAAGTCAGAACTCCTCGACAGCCTCGTTCGGGATCAACTTGCGAACTACGCGGACGACATCCTGACGTGTCTGCAAATGAGTGAAGCCACACCGCAGGCTGCGCTCGAAAGGGTGGTGACGCTCCTTGTTCAAGACTTGCGCCGACCGGAGATTGCGTTCTTTCCGCAACTCTGGGCGCGTTCATTGCATGACGACGCTGCGGCAGAACTGATGGACAAAATCCACGAGCTTGAGCGGCAGGTGATTGCGGGGTTGATCGGAGCCAGCCGTCCAGACTGGCCACCAGAAGACTGCGAGTCACTAGCTCTTCACGTCACTGCAGCAATTGAAGGACTTACTTTGTTCATCGGGCGAAACAAGAAATCACATGGCATCTATGCAGCGCCCGAACAGGAGATTGCCCGCGTACTGAGAGTTGTGCTGGGAACAAAAGGCCGTGCGAGCCAGCGCGAAATTTGAGAGCTAACTTGAGTGGTCAGTTTGGGTTCGATGCGGCCATTCACGGATTTCACCTGAATGCCTGCTATGCGGAAAATGCAGCTGCTGTTTATGGAACGCGGTCGCTCTTGACTGTCCGCTTTGCAAAGTCATTCAATGCTTATTTGCCAAATGCGTGAAACGGGACGGTGAAAATGCCACGTGATACGAAATTAATCCTATGCCCGATAAACCTTCGCCACGTCAGGTTGGACTACAGCGCCTACGAAGAAGCAATCGCAATGGCCAGGCGCAGAGAGGCGCGACTTCTCGTAGTGACAGTTGCGCCAGAAATGGAGCGAAACTTGAATATTCGCGACTCTGTTGGCTATTGGAGCGAGCAATTGGAGAAGTTTGTGAAAGATCACCCAGCGGAAGGCGTCGAACTAGAAACTGTTGTTCGAACCGGTGCAGTGCATCGCCAAATCGTAAAGCTCGCCGATGAACGCAACGTGGATATGATCGTGATGGAGGCGGCCAACCCAAAGATTCAGGATTACCTGCTGGGAACGACCGCCAGCCACGTAGTGACACATGCCAGTTGCTCGGTTTTTGTTGTTCGGCACTAGTCGATTCAAAAACCTCGGCAACCCGATGTGATGGCTTCCTTATTTTAGGAAGCCATCATTGATTTTGTCCGCTTGCTACAGCTTTTTGTACTCGGATCGCAGAGCCAGCCACAGACAGTAGCACATAATGAGGATCACCAGTGTAAATGGAATCCCCATTGACACGGCAGCACCTTGGAGGGCGTTCAATCCACCGCCTAGAAGAAGCGCAATGGCAACCAAACCTTCCAAAGTGCACCACCAAACACGCTGAACAACGGGCGCATCCAGTTTACCACCTGCGGTGATAGTATCGATAACCAACGACCCTGAATCAGATGACGTGACAAAGAAGATCACAATCAAAATCAGCGAGATCGGGGCGACGATATTGTACAGAGGCAACTCCTTGAGGAAGCCAAACAGGGCGCCCTCTGGCGCATAACTGTCGATGACGGTTGCTTTGACGCCTTCAGCGCTACCTGCATTCAGCATGTCAATCGCGGCCCCTCCAAAAGTGGACATCCACAATGCGCAGACCGCCGTAGGAGCAATAAGGGCGCAAAGAACAAACTCACGCACCGTTCGACCCCGAGAGATCCGGGCAATGAACATTCCCACGAAAGGAGACCATGCAATCCACCATGCCCAGTAGAAGGTAGTCCACCCATGGAAAAAGCTGGTATCCTCTCTGCCAAAGGGATTGGAGAGCGCAGGTAGCAGCGTGACATAGTCAACCATGACTGAAACGTAACGAGCAATTGCGGCCGCCACCCCGGTCATTGCGATCACAAAAATAAACAGCCCCACAGCCATGATCATGTTGATCTCAGATAGCCGTTTCACACCGGCATCCATTCCCAACAAAACAGAACCAAGCGCAATAAGCGTGATCGCGACAATGATGATGACGGTCAATGTGGGCGAAGGCGTGATGCCAAACACTTCATTCAAACCTGCGGCAACCTGTTGTGCACCAAGACCCAATGAAGTGGTCAGTCCGAAGAGGGTCGCAAACACGGCCAGCGTGTCGATGACATGCCCCCAGAAGCCCCAGACGCGTTCACCAAGCAGCGGAAAGAACGCCGACCTAAGCGTCAGCGGCAGGTTTAAGTTGTATGCAAAAATAGCCAGTGCCAGACCCACTGCAGCGTACACAGCCCAACCTTCGAGACCCCAGTGATGGATCGTACCAACAACACCGATATACTCATTGCCGGGCTCGGTGATGTCGATGTTTAAGGGGCGTGCATTCCCATCTTCCGAGAAGTTGTAGTACACAGGCTCCAAGACACCGAAGAACAGCAGACCGATCCCGATTCCTGCGGCAAACATCATTGCGATCCAACCCGCATACGAGTAGTCGGGTTTAGCATCTTTCCCGCCAATTCTGACCTTTCCGACCGGCAAGACAATGAGCGCCAGGCAGAACAAGGTGATCGCATTCACCGACAACACAAGAAACCAATCAAAGGTGCTAGTCAGCCACGGCCGAAGCCAGCCAAAAAATGCAGCGGCCGCTTCCTGATTGGCCAATGCCACGATCACAAAGCCCAGGATCAGCAAACCAGAAACGATGAAGACAGGGTTATGGATATCCAATCCGAGGGGTCTGATATTGTCCTGTCCGAGTTCATATTCAGTCTCGAAATCCCAGACGCGAGGGTCTGGGTCGAGCATCTTTTTTTGACTTGTATCTGACATTTTACCTCCCTAAGCGCTGTGTCACGCACCTTAGCGTTGCACAACCTGCGGCAATCTGTCCAACATTCAGTCGAACGCATCTGCCACAATAGACGGCGTTCCAAATACCAGCGCAGCAAAGATTATGAACGGAACCAGCCAAATCGGCTTTCAAAAGCGAAAAATTTCAACAGGATCAAATTGCCGCGTACCAACCCAGACATTCGCGTGAAAACGCCGAGACCTGAAAGACTATGTGACACTGTTTTCTGTGGCCTGTGTAGCCAGCTCAACTGCAACGCAGACCCCCCACTTAGGTTAAGGCCACTCCTGGCTGAAATCCCCAACATCTTCGCGGCTGGCTCGTTTGCCTCGGGCAGCCCAACTGTCGGTTGGGCAGATTGGGCGAATTAAAATAGCTTGCTTTTGGCGTTGCCACGACAACTCCAATTCTGCTTCCCTAAGATGTCTGCTTTGGGCTCTGAGCCGCCTTGCGGCGGCGTGGCATCGGATGCCCATAGCCCGACCCTGAGACCGGTCGTTGACGCTTGGCCTTACAATCAATAGTCAACGCGGTGTTGATGTGTGGGCCGGGAGGGACGGATGGAGGCTCAGTTATGCCCAGAATCCAACTTCCCGCCGTCAAACCAAAACGCAAGGCTTGGAACAAAGGCCGCCTGATCGGCCAGAAACGCCCGCTCTTGCCGAAGCAGGTTTGGGCCATACGCGCGAGGCTTGAGCTCGCTGGCAATTCCCGTGACCTGGCGCTCTTCAATCTCGCCATCGACAGCAAGCTTCGTGGATGCGACCTCGTCAGGCTCAGGGTCGACGACCTCGTCGTCGGTGACCGCGTCCACGAGCGGGTCACGATTGTTCAGAGCAAAACTAATCGGCCCGTCCAGTTCGAAGTGTCTGAGAACACCCGCGAAACCGTCGCTGCCTGGCTCGACCAACCCGAGATGCTGGGATGCCGGTATTTGTTCCCCAGCCGATTTCATGCGTCACCACACATCTCGACCCGGCAATATGCGAGACTTGTTCGAGAATGGGTGTCAGCCATTGGTCTCGAACCGAGCGGGTATGGTACGCACTCGCTTCGCCGGACGAAGGCCTCGGAGATCTACCGCAAGACAGGCAATCTCCGGGCGGTCCAGCTTCTGCTTGGTCACACAAAGGTCGACAGCACGGTCCGATACCTGGGCGTCGAGCTTGAAGACGCGCTGAGTATTGCCGAGCGAATCGACATCTGAACCAACGCGGCGGACGGTGCCTGCCGTTCGCCGCCCAAGACCGGATCTTCGCCGATGCCTCGGCCAAAGGTGAGATTGAGCTCAAAACAGACGTTAAGGCACGGCAAATGCGTTGGGCGTTACATTTCGGTCGTTAGGTGCCAGACAATAAGTCCGCGTAGCGTGTCATGTCCTGTGGTCCTATCTGATCTAAGACTTCAAGCACCGCCTTGCCTTGCTGACTGTCCGGATCGACTGTCGCCAGTATCCCCGCCATGCCGACGAAACGTCTGATCACGCCACGCCAGTAGTCGAGGAAGCATTCATCGAGAGAGTAATCCTGTATGCCTCCGTCCCTGAGGCACGCATAGTAAAGCCGAACCAGGCCTTCTTCTTTGACTTGCCTATCCGGGAGTGTCGCCAAGAATGATCCAAGGCTTGTAGGGCCCCGGCCCACCCGCAAAAACTGGAAGTCGATGAAGATCGTTTCCACACCCTCTGCGGTATCGGTAAAGAACAGATTTTCTGCGCGCACGTCCGTAAGTAGCAAGGTCTGAGGGTCAGCGCCCAGCAGGTCATGATTGCACAAAAAGCACTCGGCGATTTCTGCACCTAACCGTTTGTCATCGAACCCCTCTGGGACAAGCTGCTTCGATATTTTCGACCAAGCCCGAAGGAAGTTCTCGTGATAAGTTTTCGTATCGGTCTGCACGTTGCGCAGCCAATCGAAAGTACTAAGTGACGCCTTTCGCCAACAGGCTGCGCTTGCTGCAGCAAGGCCGCGCACAGTTGCTTCAATCTCCGCGGCAGAAAGAGCAGAGCCCACAACCTGCCTGAAACACGATAGGTCTTCCAGAAGCAGGATGAACGCGTCGCCGGTCTCATTTATCAGAGAGACGTAACAAACCGGGGTCCGGAGACCGGCTTCAGATGCAATCAAGCGGTAAAATTGCGTTTCCTGTCGATAGCCGCCGATCCTCTGCATTATTGCCACGGATTCCTGGTTCGGCGATGGCCCTTTCGCAATCATCGTTGATGGCAATCGGCCTCGGTCTCCATCGTACGAGAGATGCAGGCGATAAAGTGCGCCAAAAACTGCCTTTGCGTCTTGCAAGGGCTCAAGTCTAAGACTGGCAACAGCGCCGTTTACGGAAAGATGGCCTGCGTCACGCAAAGCTGCAGTTAACCACTCGGGCGTAATCTCGCTGCCATTGGATGGAATGTTCATCCGGACCTCAATCGAATTTCCAGAAAAGGGTCATGCGTGAAGAGCCATCGTTCCGTTGATGACAGTGACATCCCTCACTTAAGCAATCAAGCATGGGTGCTGCAGACAGTGTTCCCCGCACCCGCGGGGATGACCCGGACAGGCTTTCCCGGGATCAAGCCTGCGAAATGTGTTCCCCGCACCCGCGGGGATGAACCGTTATTCGGAGTGGGGAACGTTCGGCCTGCGGCGTGTTCCCCGCACCCGCGGGGATGAACCGCGGACACAGTTCGCCGGCCGATGGGGCGCAAAGTGTTTCCCGCACCCGCGGGGATGAACCAGAGTACCGAGATAATGCAGATTTTCTTATCTGTACTACCATCACACTTTGAGGTTTCTCACGCGAACGTTTTGTCCGTTGGCTTGCATCCCCGGAGCCGCACCACATTGCTTTCCGCCTGGGTGACGAAGTCCGCCCATTTCTGCATGAGGATGCGCCGCTTTTCGAGTAGGTCTGACCGAGCATAAGCGCGCTCGACCTTGTTCCCGACGATGTGGGCGAGGGCGGTTTCCGCAACCTCGTAGCTGGCCGCCTCGTTGTCTTGAATCCACATGCGGAAGGACGACCGGAACCCGTGTATTCGGCCCTCTTCGCCCAGATGTTTCAGAACCTTTGCCATGGCCACGTCGCTGACGCCCTTGTTGGCGCGCGGGCTGGGGAACAGGAAGTCATTGCGGCGCAGGGACCGGCACAGATCCACGACGCGCATGGCCTCGTCCGAGAGCGGGATGCGGAAGTCCTGCACCTTGCCGCGCTGCCCCTTCATGCGTTCTTTCGGCACCGTCCAAACATCGCCGTCGATTTCATCGAACCGGGCGCCGCGCACTGGCATCCCGCGCGCCGCGGTCAAGATCGTGAAGCGCAGGGCGAGATATGAAGGGTGCAGATGTTCGGACAGGCGCGCGTACAGGTCAGGTATTGCCGGCCAAGGGGTTGCGGCAATGGGCTTTTGGTCCCGATCAACATAGCCGAGCATGTGGCGGGCCGCATCGCAGATGAACGGTTCAGCCTCGAATCCCATCAACTTCGCCTGCCGCAGCACCATGCGCGTCCGGTACATGGCCTTGTCGGCAGTCTCGTGCTTTGTGCGCCAGATCGGCTTGAGCGCGTCGTGAATGTCCCGCTGGGTCAAGGTGCTGATCCGCCTGTTGCCGATTTTGGGGATGATGTGCAGTCGAAGCGGCGAGAACCAGCGCCCCCTATATCCATCGCCGCGCAACCGTTCCTTGCGCCCCTCGAACACGACCTGCGCCATTTCCGAGAACGTCGGATCTTCTTGACCGGCCTCGGCCTCACGCCGCAGGCGGTCGCGCTCTAAGATCGGGTCGATTCCCTGTTGCTTGACGCCTTCCCATTTCAGCCGTTCTTTCCGGGCCTCGGCCAAGGAGATTGCCGGGAACGAGCCAAGGCCCATTTCCCTGCGCTTGCCCTGGAACCGATAGCGGTAGATCCATTTCCCGCCCGAGTCCGATTTGATGAAGAATAGCCCGTCGCCATCCAAGAGCTTGTCACCCGGTTTGGCGTTTTTGATTTTGACTGCTGATAGACCGCCTGCCATTCAGCCCCCCCTCTAGCCCCCCCACTTGGGGTGCGTTGATAGCGACACTCTGCAACACCGTGCTACAGTCGGCGGTCGCGTTTTGCAACCTGCATTGGGTGGTTCGGACAATTTGCGACATGTTGCAACAGCGACATGGTGCCCACCGCCCGCACCACCAACCGGTTTCTCTGTCTTATCCCCTAGACAGGAAACCCTAGCCTGGAAATCAGGCTCCAGATGTCCCTGTTGGCGGCAGACAGTTGGGCCAGAACATCTTCGATGTCGGCCAACGCCTGATCGTCGACGGTGTCTTCCCGACCCAGCTTGATGTCGGTCTTGCGGTCGGCGATGCGCATCAGAATTGTTTTGGGGTTCCCGCTTTCCTGATCGAAAGAATAGATGCAGTGGTTGAACCGGTTGCGTATCGCCGACAACCGACCGAGGCGTCGGGTATGCAAAAGGATGGGGTCGCGCACGTCGGCCGGACGGCCGTCCATCTTGGCCAGACGTTCGACCAGGTCGATGCGCGCGCGGGTCGTGTTCAGAGTCAGAAAGATGATGACAGCCACATCCTTCGAAGTGCCCGACAGCCCCGCGATCAGGTGTATCAGCAGGCTTTCGGTGTTCGTCCACATGTAGTTCAACCGCCCGACCAGCAGGATCAGGCGATCGAATTTTTCTTCGAACCTGTCAGTCACGGCTGGCCTTTCCGTTCGCTTGTGGCGCGGCCTCGAAATAGAAATGCGCGGCGGCGGTCCGGTTGCTGACTCCGATCTTGCCCGAAACGTTGTGGACATGCAGTTTCACCGTGTGTTCGGTGATGCCGAGTTGCGCCGCGATTGCCTTGTTGCTCTTGCCTTGCGAGACGAGCTCCAAGACCTGCAATTCCCGAGGAGTCAGGGTGGAAAGCAGGTCACCGGGCGCATGTCCGGTCGAGCGCGCCGAGACCTGAGGCTTCTGCTTGTCGTCGGGATCGGAGCGGGCGGCAGGTTGGCTCATGCAGGTCGCGACAAAGCCGGGAAGGTACAGTTCCTCGTGCATCAGCAGCCTCAGGATTGCCCGCCAGGCATCTGGAGCGATGTTCATGGGAAGATAGCCGATCGGGCCATGTGTGTCGCGTAGCCAGTTGTTGAACAGGGTCAGAGCCATCTCCTCTTTGCGGTAGGCGAAAGCCAGGCACCCGGACCGCGCTGCTTCGGCATAGGCTTCGGGGCGGGTCAGCAGGTCATCAATAAGGATCTGGTCGACCACAAGAATCTTGCCGGACCCAGAGGTCGCCTTTTCTGCTTCCGACAGGTAAGCGTCCAGGGTTTCGAAGCGATGGGCCGCGACGCCGAATTCGTTCTGGACGTTTCTGAGCGTTTGGTTGGAAAAAAACAGTTCTTTTCCAAGAAAGACAATCATGAAGTCTTCATTTTCAGAAATTGTGTCTGAAATCAGATTCCCGGAAGGCATTCGAAATTACCTCCTCAAACCAAGTGACCAGGCGGTTTCACAATATTTTGCGATCGGGCGCGTACGTAATTCGATTAGTCAAATTCAATGAATATCTTATACCAGAAGGTAGTGGTTTTTTCAACATTTTATGTCTGGTCAATTTAGGGTTTATAGAACTTTTGCATAGGATCTTTGGTAGGGCTTGTGGCATAAGTCGCGGGAAATAATGGGATAACTATTTACGCCTCGTTTCGGTCCTTCGTTCGTCTCGGGATCACGAGAAAACCGGGTCTGTCTTGAAAAACATCATGAAAACAGAAGCTTGATCGAAACTGTGCTTTCGGCCAGCTAGTCAGGCGCGCTCTTGGATGTAGGCTATTCGACGCCTCAATTACCGAGGCTCTGATACAGACGTGACTGCGCTGCGCAGTATTTCGCGCATCAAGGCAGTCCCGGATTCGGCTTGGCCGAGAAAGGGGGGCACGACATCCAAACACCACAGACGCGTATCCGCGCAGATTTGGCGGGACTACGCGAATATTTGACTCAATCGCGCCGAATGCCGTTTTGTAGATGAATTGCGGTCTGGCGCTCCGAAAAAGGATATTGAAATGCGACGCAATGTTAACAATACCAACGTCACGACCGTCGACGAAATAAATGTTGAAAATCTGGACGCTCCGATCAACGCGGAAATTCCCGTCGAGGAAGCTTTCATCGAGGCCGACCTGACCGCGCAGCAACAGCAGCAGGGTCAGGATGTCTCGAATGCCGCGAACAATGCGGACAATCAGGACCAGTCTCAGACCTCTGACAATGACAATTCGCAGGGTCAGGACCAGGGTCAGGGCCAGGATCAGGGCCAGGATCAGGCCCAGCAGCAACAGAACACCAACGGCGGTGACGACAGCAACTCGAACTCCAACAACAATGCGATCAACATCGACTTCGGCGGTGGCGAATGGATCCCGCGCGATGATGACCAGGTTGATCTGGATGTCGGGGACTCGGCCTCGATCGGTGATGTGATCACCGGCGGCCGCGATGTGAACTATGATCCAGGCGACGATCTGAACCTGGACATCTCGCTGAACGGTCCGGGCAATGACATGTCGTCGATCAACAACCAGCTTGCCAACCTCAGCGACGACGACACGCTGGATTCGGTTTCGCTGTCCAATGACGGCGAGTTCTATCAGAACGGCAGCGCGACCGGCGGCAACGCCCATGCCGAAGAGGGCATCGGCTCGTCCGTGGCCGGTGGCGATTCCGGCGCAGGCGGCACCAACAACGGTGGCTCGGCGGATGGCGATACCAGCGGCAGCCACGCGTTTTCGATGGGTGGTCATACCGGCAGTGCCGACAGTGATGCGGCTGGCGGAACCGGTGGCGCAACCGGTGATGCAAGCAACGGCAGCATGGGTCTTGGAATGTCCGGTGCGCATGCCGACGGTGACAGTGCCGGTGGCGATGGCGGTGCTGCCGACAGTGCATCCAGCTCGGACAACGCAGGCACATCCAGCACCGATGGCGACTCGACCGGCGGTGACGGTGGAAGCGCCGATTCGACCTCGCACGCGGCAGGCATGGGCATGTCGGGCGCGAGCGCGTCGGGCGATGCCGATGGCGGTGACAGCGATTCGGATTCGACAGGAACCGGCGATGGCAATGCCGACAACTCGACCGATGCTTCCGGCGCCGATGGCGGTGACGGCGATGCCGCCGCCGACGGTTCGGCGTCGAACAGCAGTGATGCTGACACCGAAGCCAACGACGCGACCGCCGGCAGCAATGCCGCGGAAGGCGCGGCTGACAGCAGTTCCGACAGCTCGGCCGACGGCGATGGCGGTGATGGCACCGGCGGCGACGGCGATGGTGGAGATGGCACCGGCGGCGACGGCGACGGTGGAGATGGCACCGGCGGCGATGGTGAAGGTGGCTTCTCGGCCTTGGTCGAAGCCGCGATCATGGCGCTGCAGGAAGAGATCCTGGGTGTTGATGCCGAAGCTGGCGAAGGTGGCGACGGAACCGGCGGTGACGGCACCGGTGGTGACGGCGACGGCGGTGACGGAACCGGCGGCGCGGGCTCGGGTGGTCCGGGTACCGGCGGCAGTTCCGCGGCGGATGCCGACTCCCAAGGTGTTGGCGATCAGAGTGCCAGCGGGCCGGATATCGACCAGAGCCCGGGCGACGTGAATGGCGCGGCCAGCAACTCGCAAAACGCCAATGCCAATGGTGGTGCCGGTGGTACGAACGACGCTGACGGGTCCTCGACCGGAACCGGTACCGGGACTTCGGCTGCGGATGGCGACGGCGGAGCCGGTGGCACGACGACGCCCACGGCAAGCTCGTCCGGCAGCGGCGCAGGATCGGCGGATGCTGCGAACACCGCAGGAGCAGGCGGGGCGTCGGACGTCTTCGGCGACTCGGATGTGAACGGCGCGGCCGACAGCTTGGCCGAAGCCATCGCGGGTTACGGTGGCGCAGCCGACTCGGACAACGACGCCGACTCGGCCGGTTCCGGCAGCGCCGATGGCGCGGCCGGCTCGGGCGCGGGCGGGGCCGGTGGCGCATCGGCCGCCAATGGCGGCACCAGCGGCTATGCCATGGGCCAGTCCACGGCGGGCGACACCATGGGCGGCACCGTCAACGGTGGCAGCGCAGCCGGCGCCTATTCGGGTGATGGCGGCGCGGCTGGCAACGGCGGCACCTGGGGTTCCAACAACGGCGGCGATGGCATCGTCACCGGTGAATCCTACGCATCGGCGGCTGCGGTGGTCGATACCTCGGCCTTCAACCAGTCGATCGTCATGGGTGCCAACGTGCTTGGCAACTCGGTGGACACGACGATGGTCGGCGGCTCGATGACCTCGAGCTACGCCAGCGACGACACCGAGGCATAAAGCCAACTTTGCCGAGGGCCGCTTTACCGGCCCTTGGGTTTTGACGACATTGCCGGGGCCGTTCAGGCGGCCCCGGCCCAGCACAGCCGAAACCGGAAATTTCCGCCGGTGAACGCGACAGGGAACATTCAGATGTCACTAGACAGCATTACTGAAACAATTGCCCATTTCATCGGAACCTTTGAACTGACCATTGAACAGGCCCGCCTGCGCGACCAATACGACGAATTTACCGCGCTGCGGCGGAAGGTGGACCTTGATGAACTGGAAGACCCGACGCGGATCCAGATCAAGGCCGAACTCGAACTGGCGCCCAGGGATTACGATGCGCTGCCGTTCCGCTTTCCCGCTCCTCCGGCCGACCCGCAGCTGCCGCCGGCGCCGGATGGCCCCTCGATCAAGACCGAGATCACCATCGGTACCCCGCCCGCGCCCGGTCGCATTCTGCCAGATTCGGAACTGGCAGGCAGTGGCCCCGAATACATCGTGCTGCGGCCCGAGCTGACAAGCGAAGTGATTGGCTCGGCGGTGACCTACACGTTCCAAACCATCGTCCTGAGCGACAACGACACCGTTGGTGTCGGTGATTTTCGCGATGTGGGGCTGATGACTGCTCAGGCCAAGGCCGCGCTCGACACCGCGCTGTCGCTGCATGCGATGGCCGCGCCGTCTTTTGCGATTTCCGACTATGCGTCGGCTGAATATGTTCAGGACATGGCCGCCCAGATGCAAGCGCCGCCCGGCACACATGTCGAAGGCGCCACGGTTCATCAGTTCCACGGAGACGACGCGCTGGGCGTCATCGTAAATGGGCAACACGTGGCCGAGGCACCCGTCTGGAGCGATCTTTTGCCGGCCTATCACCAGCCCGACGAGACGTCAGATGAATTGCCGCTCTCTGTGGCCGTTCCCGCCGAGTGGGACCAGTCGAAAGATCCCGAGTTCGACGACGGCCACACTGTCGTCGCCGGTGGAAACCTGGCCATCAACGAGGTCGCATTGACCGTGGGATGGGTGGATGCGCCCTTCATCGCAGTCGGAGGTCAGGCGGTCAGCCTGACGGCAATCAGCCAGGTCGCGCTTGTGTCCGACATGGATGTCGGCACGCCGGGCGGGGGCTCGGGCACGATGGTTGTCCAGTCGTCACAGATCGACACGCAGTCCAACCCGGCGCCCTGGCTGGCCGGAACCACCTCGGCCGCGGGCACCGGTAGCCAGCCGGCACAGATGACGGTCGACTGGATTCACGGCGACCTGGTGGTTGCGAACTTCTTTAAACAGGTCATCGACGCCACCGACATCGACCACATCCAGGCCGACATTTCAGCGTCTTCGACGATGTACGCCCTGGGGGCCAACCAGATGGTCAACGTGGCCGATGTGGTGCAACTGGGCAGCTTCTATGACCTGATCATGATCGGTGGCGACATGGTCTCGGTCGACATGCTGTTCCAGACGCTGGCGCTGGTGGATGACGACATCGTCTCGGGCGGGCTGGCGGAAGGCGCGTCCGCAGGCGCGGATGGTAACCTGTTGATGAACCAGGCCTCGGTCACGGGGCAGGGGCAGGACACCCAGCAGGCGCTGGACGCGGGCCTGGCCAATGCGCTGGCCATGGACAAGATGGACATGACCGCGCTCGAGGACGCATTGCTGAACGATCCGATGTTCGCCGGCATGGAACAGATGCGCGTGCTGAAGATCGACGGCGACCTGATGCAATTGAATATCGTCCAGCAGGTCACGATGCTGGCCGATCAAGACGATGTTTTCCTGTCCGGGCCGCATGCGGCCAGCACCGAAGTCATTGCCGGGTCGAATGCCATGCTGAACGCGGCCAATATCAACAAGCTGGGCGTCGACTCGACCGTCATGGCCGCTGGCGGCGCCTATTCCGATCTGTTGCTGCATCAGGCCAGCCTGATCGACACGCCCGACGACCAGATCAGCCCGGCCTTGGCCAACGAGGCGATCGCCATTCTGATGGATGACGCGATGACGGCGGCAGCGGGCGCTGGTGCCGTGACCGGGCCGGACCTGACGCCGACGGAGGTACTGAATTCTCATGATGGCCTGCAGACGATGCTGGCCTGATTTGCCTTTTTTGTAGCGAGTGACCGGAAGTTCAGTTCATGTCGATTGTATTTTCATCGTGCCGTCCCCGATATGCCAGCCCGCTCGACAGGTCAGGAGGTGGTCGGCCCCTGACCCTCAAACCGGCTGACAGAGTGCCCGACAAAAGCCGCAAGGAACCCGCTCCGATGTCCTGTCTGAGATTGGGAAAAGAAATGCGTGTCACAGGCGACCTGGCACCTGGGAGCGGCGGCGTCTCCGAAGGTGACGCGGCCGCGAAAAAAGAGCCCCGAGCGGCCAGCAAGTCCGGTGGGGAAACCACCCGGAAAACCGATCAGGCGACCCGGACCGATGCCGGCAGGGTTGCGCAAGACAAACACCGCGCCGGTTCTTCCCCTCGGCGCAACCTGTCGTCTCCTGCGGCTGAAACCGCCGGAGATGACGCTGGGGTGGCCGATGCCGACGGCCCCGATCCGCACCGTGTCCAGGCACCGACTGCGCGAATGACCCCCTCGACCCAGTCTGGTGAAACGGAGCGCATGGGCACCACGATCGAAGGCGAAGCCAACAAGCCGCTGCTGCGCACCGGAACCGGCGGCGGCGACGGCAAAGGGCCACCCCAGACCTTCCACAAACGGACACCGCCGCAGGATTTTCAGCGCACGCTGCAGACGTCGATGCGCGCCATCTGGCGCAACCTTGCCTTCGTGTTGGTCCTGACCTGCGCGACAAACATCCTGATCCTGGCGATCCCGATCTATCTGTTCCAGATCAGCGACCGGGTCCTGACCAGCCGGTCGCTGGACACGTTGATCATGCTGACGGCGATCGTTGCCGGCGCGGTCATCTTCCAATCGGCCTTCGACGCCGTGCGCCGGTTCATGCTGATGCGCACGGGGGTCGAGGTCGCGGCCCGTCTGGGGGCACCGATTCTGAGTGCGGCGGCTCATGCTTCGCTGCACGGGACCGGGCGCGAATACCAGACCCTTGGTGATCTTCAGCAGTTGCGGGGCTTTCTGGTATCGGGAACCTTGATCTCGTTTCTGGACGTGCCGTTCGCGCCGCTGTTCATTCTGATGATCTTTCTTGTCCACCCCGAACTGGGAATGATCGTGGTGGTCACGGCGCTGATCCTGATGACGATCGCGCTGATTAACCAGAGAATGACGGCAAAACCCTTCGCCGAAGCCAATAAGGCGCAGTCCATGGCAAACCAGCACCTGGACTCGATGGCCCGGAACAGCCAGATCATCAACGCCTTGGCCATGATCCCCGAAGCGGTGCGCATCTGGGGCCGCGACACGGCGTCGTCGCTGACATGGCAGGTGCGCGCGCAGGATCGTAACGTGATCTTTGCCGCCATTTCGCGCACCGTACGCCTGTTGACCCAGATCGGCATACTGGGCTGGGGTGCCTTTCTGGCGCTGCAGGGCGAAATCACCGGGGGCATGGTCATCGCGGCCTCGATCATCGCGGGGCGGGCATTTGCCCCGATCGAAGGCTCAATCGAGGGCTGGAACACCTTCCTGTTGACCCGAGGCGCCTATGGCCGGATCCGAAACCTGTTGGCCAATTCGGCACTGCAGTTCGAAAAACTGCGCCTGCCGCGCCCCGAGGGCCGCCTGGATGTGGAAAGGCTTTTGTATGTGCCCGGCGGAACCAAGCGGGTGGTACTGAACGGGATCAACTTTTCGCTCAACCCCGGCGAGACGCTGGCGATCATCGGCAATTCGGGCGCGGGCAAGACGACGCTGGGCAAGACGCTGGTGGGGTCGATTCTTCCGACCTCGGGCAGCGTGCGCCTGGACCTGATGGACATCCGAAACTGGGATCCGCGCCAGTTCGGCGAAAGCATCGGGTACCTGCCTCAGGACGTTCAGCTGTTTCCGGGAACGATCAAGGACAATATCGGCCGCATGCGTGCGGATGCCACCGATGAACAGATCCACGACGCCGCGGTTCTGGCCGATGTGCACAACATGATCGCAACGCTGCCGCAGGGCTATGAGACTGTGGTCGCGGCCGATGGCTCGCCGCTGTCGGGCGGGCAGAAACAACGCATCGCCCTGGCGCGTGCGTTCTTCGGCAACCCCAGGCTGGTGGTTCTGGACGAGCCGAACTCGAACCTGGACGTGGCGGGCGACAAGGCGCTGGCGCGGGCCATCGAACAGGCTCGGTCCAACAAGATCACCGTTGTCGTGATCACGCAAAAACCTGCGCTGTTGAACGTGGTGGACAAGATCATGCTGCTGACCGACGGGCGCGTGGCGCTGTTCGGGCAGCGCGAACAGGTGTTGCAGCAATTGGCCGGGTCGCGAAAGCAGCCCGAGTTGAAAGGCTGACAGGGGGGCAACGATGAACGAAATCGCGAAGATCGATGATCCGACACTTTGGTATGCCGAGGTTCCCAGATCCATCAGCCGACTGATCGTATTGGGAATGATCCTTCTGGTCACCTGTTTCGGCGGATTTGGCGTCTGGGCGTTCAGTGCGCCACTGGCGGCGGCGGTCATCGCCCAGGGCAGTTTTGTGGCGACCGGGCGCAACAAGATCGTTCAGCACCTGGAAGGAGGAATTATCGAGGACATACTTGTGTCCGAAGGTCAGACAGTGAAGGCCGGTCAGGTGTTGATGACCCTTGACCAGACCTCGGCCGAGGCAAATCAGCGCGAGCTCTATGTGCGCAAGATGCGCCTGCAGGCGATGGTCGACCGTCTGCTGGCCGAATATGGAGAGCGCGAGAAGCTGGTATTCTCGCACGAGCTGATCGAAGCGTCGGACGATGTCGAGGTGATGACGATCCTGGACAACCAGCGCCTCAGCTTCGAGGTGTCGCGCAAGACCTTACTGAACGACATCGCACTGCTTGAACGCAACATCGAGGCGCTGAAGATCCGGGTCAGCGGGTTCCGTGCGCAACTTGAAAGCATGGAACGCCGCCGCGACATCCTGCAGGAAGAATACGAGACCAAGAAGTCGTTGTATGAAAAGGGCCTGGTCCGAAAAGGTGAACTGAACACGATCCGGCGCGTTCAAGCCGAGGCGGACGGCCAGTTGGCCCGGCTGCAGTCCGAGGCGTCGGAAATCGACCAGATGCTGCTGAAATACACCGAACAGATCGCCCGGACCCGGTCGGCCTATCGCGAGGCTGCCCTGGACGAGCTCAGCGTTGTCGAGGCCGACCTTGAAAGCGTGCGCGAAAAATCCCGGCAGGCCAGCAGCGTCCTTGCGCGCGCGGTTGTACGGGCGCCGGTGGACGGTACGGTCGTGCGTCTGCACTATCACACGCCGGGCGGCGTGATCGAAACCGGTGAGCCGATCGCCGAAATCCTGCCCGCGGATGCGCCCCTGATCATCGAGGCCCAGATTCCCCGCACCGACATCGACAGCGTTTCGACGGGCCAAACCGCGACCGTGCGGCTTGTCGCGTTGAACCAGCGCACCACGCCTGTTCTGACCGGCGAGGTCTTCTATGTTTCGGCGGATGCGGTTCTGGAAGAGGCCGGCGGCATTCCCAAGGAAGTCTATCTGGCGCGGGTCTCGTTGCCGCCCGAGGAGTTGGATCGGATCCGTGGGTTTGTCCCGACACCGGGCATGCCGGCCGAGATCATGATCCAGACCGAGGAACGCACCTTTGCCTCCTACATTGCCAAGCCGGTGGTCGACAGCATGTCACGCGCCTTCCGCGAACAATGATGGGCCGCGCTTGTGGGATCTTGTTCCAGATCACGGTTTCCGTTTTCTGAATGTGTCATGATCGGCCTGATCGTTCACAAAGGGTGGTGACACATGTTGAGGCTTGCGTTCCTGCTGTATTCGCTGATTGCCACCGCGCTGGCGGGGTTGGCTGTCATTGCGGTTCTGGTGGCCGGTTTCGTCTCGGTTCAGACGATTTTTGCCGGTGCCGCCATCGGCGCGGTGGCGGCTGCGCCTGCGTCGTGGCTCGTGGCCTGGAAACTGTATTGACCTACGCGGTTGTCAGGCGTTGAGAAACGTCCTGACGGCGGCTTGGAACTCTCTGGGTTTCTCGGCGTGCAACCAGTGTCCCGCACCGGGGATCTTGGCGAAACGGGTGTTGGGGAACAGCGACCTGATCGTGTTGCGGTGTTCCGGCCGGACATAGTCCGACTCGGCGCCCGACAGGAACAGCGCCGGGCCATCCCAAACTGCGTCAATATCCGGAAAGCCCATGATTCTGGGCATTTCTTTTGCCAGCACGTCCAAGTTCAGCCGCCAGCGTTTCCCGGCTACGTCCAGTGACTGCGTGAAAAAACTTTGCAGGGCCTTTTCGACGCCCTGTTCGGCCAACAGCCGTTCGGCATCGGCCCGCCGATGAACCTGCGCCATGTCCACGGCGCGCATCGCTTCGATATAGGGCATCTGGCTGTGGCCGTAGGTCACCGGCGCGATGTCGGCCACCACCAGCTTGTTGACCCGTGCGCCATGGGTCAGGGCCAAGGTCATGGCCGCCTTGCCCCCCATCGAGTGCCCCAGCACGTCTGCCCGCCCGCCCAGGTTGTCGATGACCTCGGCCAGATCGTCGGCCAGGGCCTGATAGTCGTGCCGGTCATCCCATTTGCTGTAGGCGTGGTTGCGCATGTCCACGGCCACGACCTGCCGTTCGTCGGCCAGTCTTCGGGCAATAACCCCCCAGTTCCGGGCCGATCCGTACAGGCCGTGGGCAATCAGCAGGGGCGGGAGCGATGTCGGGTCGCCATGTATGATCGTGTTCAACATGGCGTACTGATACCGCCAGCCAAACCCGACAGCCAGCCCCATTGTCGCGCCGCATCGGCAAGGCTAGATTGTCGGCTCAGGAGGCGCGGATGTCGCAGGAAACCGAAATTCAAACCCTGATCGCCCAGACCATCGCCCTGCTGCGGAAAAAGCTGGGCACCCGGGGCAAGACGCTGGCCGAGTCGGTGCGGCGCGCAAAACGGCGACTGCCGCGTCGCGTCTACAAACAGGCGATGGAACTGGCCCGCGCCGAACCGATGGCCGCGCACCCCCGGTTGCGCCTGATCCTGGACACGCCTCGGCTGGAAAAAGCCGCGCACGAAGTCCAGGCACATCTGCGCTCGATCAGCCTGGCCGATCGCCGCTGGGGCTGGTTTCTGGACACCCTTGGGGCGTTGTCGTTCAACCTTTTGGCACTTGCCGTTCTGGTGCTGGTCTTTCTGCTGTGGCGCGGCCTGATCTAACGCGGACATCGCCACGAAAAATGGCGCCCAGCGGGGCGCCATTTCAGGTCAGGGTCGCTGACGAACTCAGAGGTTGGGATAGATCGGGAACCGGGCGCACAGCTCGGCCACCTGGGCCTTGACCCTCGCTTCGACCGCATCGTTGCCATCCTCGCCGTTGGCGGCTAGCCCGTCGACCACCTCGATGATCCAGTCGGCGATCTGACGAAACTCCGGCTCGCCAAAACCGCGTGTTGTGCCGGCAGGTGAACCCAGTCGGATCCCGCTGGTCACGGTCGGTTTTTCGGGGTCGAACGGCACGCCGTTCTTGTTGCAGGTGATGTGCGCGCGGCCCAATGCCTTTTCGGTCGCGTTGCCCTTGACGCCCTTGGGGCGCAGGTCGACCAGCACCACATGGGTGTCGGTGCCGTGGGTCACCGTGTCCAGACCGCCCTTGATCAGCTGATCCGACAGCGCCTGCGCGTTGGTGATCACCTGCTTGATGTAGTCTTTGAATTCCGGACGCAGCGCTTCGCCAAAGGCGACGGCCTTGGCCGCGATCACATGCATCAACGGGCCGCCCTGAATGCCGGGGAAGATGGCCGAGTTCACCTTCTTGGCGATCGTTTCGTCATTGGTCAGGATCATGCCGCCGCGGGGGCCGCGCAGGGTTTTGTGCGTGGTGGTCGTGGCCACATGCGCGTGCGGGAAGGGCGACGGGTGTTCGCCTGCTGCCACCAAGCCCGCGAAATGCGCCATATCCACATGCAGGTAGGCGCCGACCATGTCGGCAATCTGACGCATGCGGGCAAAGTCGATCTGGCGCGGAATGGCCGAGCCGCCGGCGATGATCAGCTTGGGCTGGTGTTCTTTCGCAAGCGCCTCGACCTGGTCATAGTCCAGCATGTTGTCCTGCTTGCGCACGCCGTATTGCACCGCGTTGAACCACTTGCCTGACTGGTTGGGCTTGGCACCATGGGTCAGGTGGCCGCCGGCATCCAGGCTCATGCCCAGGATGGTGTCGCCAGGTTGCAGCAGCGCCTGGAAGACGCCCTGATTGGCCTGCGACCCCGAATTCGGTTGAACATTGGCGAATTCGCAGCCGAACAATTGCTTGGCCCGGTCGATGGCCAAGTTCTCGGCGATGTCGACGAACTGGCAGCCGCCATAGTAGCGACGGCCGGGATAGCCTTCGGCATATTTGTTGGTCATCACCGAGCCCTGCGCCTCCATCACGGCGGCCGAGACGATGTTTTCCGAGGCGATCAGTTCGATCTCGTCGCGCTGACGGCCCAATTCAGACCGGATCGCGCCGTACAGTTCGGGGTCGCGCTCGGCGAGAGGCTGGGTGAAGAAACCGTTATCACGAAGGTTAGCGTTCATGGGCGCTCCGCATGGCTGAGGTTGGTTTGGCGGATTTCCTATAGGAAACCGCGCAAATGAAAAAGACTTTAAAGCGACGAATTGGCCTTCTGCGGCGTCAAGTCTGGCCTAAGGGGGAAAGGTATGTTTGTTTCGGAACCAAATGCGCAGCACCGGAAACCAACAGAACATGACAAAGAGAATCGCTTTTCTCGCCAGCGACGCGGATGTCGCACAAACTGCGCGCAGCACGCTGGTGGACCGTTACGGCAACGCCGCGCCACGGGACGCGGATGTCATCGTGGCGCTGGGCGGGGACGGGTTCATGCTGCGCACGCTGCACAACACGCAGCATCTGGACGTGCCGGTCTATGGCATGAACCGCGGAACCATCGGTTTCTTGATGAATGAATATGACGACGCCAATCTGCTGGACCGTCTTGCCGCCGCCGAGGAAGAGGTGATCAATCCTCTGGCCATGCGCGCGATGGACCAGTCCGGTAAGCTGCACGAGGCCCTTGCGATCAACGAAGTGTCACTGCTGCGGGCCGGACCGCAGGCCGCACGCCTGCGGATCAGCGTCGATGGGCGTCTGCGCCTGGCCGAACTGGTGTGCGATGGAGCGCTGCTGTCTACGCCCGCCGGGTCCACCGCCTACAACTATTCGGCGCATGGGCCGATCCTGCCGATCGGTTCGGACGTTCTGGCCCTGACAGCGATCGCAGCCTTCCGGCCGCGCCGGTGGCGGGGGGCGCTGCTGCCGAAAACGGCGCATGTCCGGTTCGACGTGCTCGAGGCCGACAAGCGCCCGGTCATGGCCGATGCCGATTCGATCTCGTTCCCGGATATCGACTGGGTCGAGATCCGCTCCGAGCCCAAGGTGCGGCATCGCATTCTGTTCGATCCGGGCCACGGGCTGGAGGAACGCCTGATTTCCGAGCAATTCACCTGAAGGCATGGGAAAACAGAGATTTGGCCCGCTTGTGTGATGCAGTTCACAGGACGCGGAAGATCAATGTGATACTCTCAATTTGCCCGGAGAACGCGCCAAGGTGGAAGTGAGTGGCCGCCTGAAAATGGTGTTTTCGAATGAATGCGCAGATTATGCGCTGGCGAGAGTGGGTGGTGCTACGCTCGTCACCAAAAATCCGGGCTTATTTAAGTAGGCGGGCCCCGGGCACAATACCCCGGGGTCTATTTTTTGGTGTCAGCCGGCCTGTTCGGCCGGGTCCATGCGGCCCCATAGCGTTTCGCACATCCGGCCCACGCGTGCCTCGATCGCGGCGGCGGCGTCAACGGCCAGATCCTCGCGCCAGCGGCGGGCTGCGATTTGAACATTGATGGGTTGCGGGCCGCTCGGCAATTCGGCCAGCCGTGCCGGCACGCTGGCGGCCGGAAGGCCCAGAAAGTTCATCGCATAGGAATAGACCGCGCAGCCCAGCACTTCGTGCACGCCTTCCGAGCCTTCCGTATCACGGTCGGGTCTGAAAAAGGGTTGCGGTAGGAAGGGCGACAGCACCAGCGGATAGTCCTCCATGAACAGCGCCCATTCCCGCGCATGGTGGCTGCGCTGCGCCAGTGCCCGGATCAGGTCCGGGCCCGTGATCGGGGGAAATTCCTGGAAGTAGGTGGCAAAGATGCGTTGGATGGTCTCGGATCCGGCCGCCTCGACATCGGCTTTCATCAGGGTCAGAACCTCGCCCATCAAGGCGCGATACCCGAGCCGTCCGCATTCGAAAACGTTCGGAGGGTCGATCTCATCAACGGTGTACCCAGCATCAACCAGTGCATCGCGGGCCGTGTTCAGCGCCTTGTCGACCTCGGGGTGGAGATCGTAACCAAAAGTGTTCTTGGTGAAAGCCACCCTCGGCTGCTGGTCAGGCTCGGCTATGCGCCATGGCAGCGGAACGTGAAACGGATCGCGCGGATCCGAAGCGATCAGGCTGGGCATTGCCAGGTGCAGGTCAGCTGTGCTGCGGGTGATCAGTCCTTGCACCGACATCAGTTGCGCCAGCAGACCGCGTTCGGCGGTTTGGCTTGGGTTCCATGCTGGGACGCGGCCAAGGCCCGGCTTGACCGTCACCGCGCCAACGGCCGAGGCCGGGAACCGCAGGCTGCCGCCGATATCGTTGCCATGCGCCAGGGCACCCATGCCGGTCATCACAGCCACGCCGGCCCCGCCCGAGGAGCCGCCGGCCGAGATATGTCGGCCCCAGGGGTTGTGCGTGCGCCCATACAGCGGGTTGTCGGTATCGGCGCGGAATGAAAACTCGGGCGTGTTGGTCCGGCCGATCACCACCGCGCCGGCCTTCAGCAGGTTCGACACGACGGGCGCATCGTCGGGGGCAATCACATCTTTCAGAGCGGCCACACCATTGGTCGTGGCATGGCCTTTTTGGTCGATATTGACTTTGATCGTGACGGGAACGCCGTGCAGAGGGCCGATCGGTTCGCCGCGCGCCCGCGCGGCGTCCAGCGTCCGGGCGCGCTCCTGCGCTTCGGCGCTAAGGTCTTCGACGACGGCATTCAACGCCGGGTTCAGCGCGTGCATCCGGTCGATCGCACTTTGTACGGCCTCAGTTGCGCTCAGGTCCCCGGAACGGGTGCGGTCTGCCAGTTCGGTGGCGCTCAGGCGCCAGATGTCGTCATTTGCCATATGCCCTCCGTCAAGGGCACAGTAGGCGGTCTGCCAAAGGTTGCAAGCCCGCAGGGCAGGGCGGGCGGCCCAAGGCCGCCCGATGCCCGGTTACTGGGCGTAACCGATTGATTTCAGTGCTTCGGTGATTTCGTCCAGAATGGCCGGGTCGTCGATTGTGGCAGGCATTTTGTAGTCCTTGCCATCGGCGATCGCCACCATCGTTCCGCGTAGGATCTTGCCCGAGCGGGTCTTGGGCAGGCGGTCCACCACAACGGCTTTCTTGAAGGCGGCGACGGGGCCGATTTTGTCGCGCACCATCTGCACGACCTCATTCGCGATCTCGGCATTGTCACGCTTGCATCCGGCGTTCAGGCACAGGAAGCCGACCGGGGCCTGCCCCTTCAAATCATCCGATACGCCGATGACCGCGCATTCAGCCACGTCGGGATGGGCGGCCAGAACCTCCTCCATCGCGCCGGTGGACAGGCGGTGGCCTGCCACGTTGATCACGTCATCGGTACGTGCCATGATATAAAGGTACCCGTCCTCGTCGATCATCCCGGCATCGCCGGTTTCGTAGTAACCCGGGAAGTGCTCAAGATAGGATCTCCTGAACCGCTCCTCGGCATTCCACAGGGTTGGCAGCGTCCCCGGGGGCAGCGGCAGCTTGACCGCGATCGCGCCCAGCTCGCCCGGTTTCATCGGATGGCCGCCTTCGTCGAGGATCTGCACGTCATAGCCGGGCATCGGCTTGGCGGGCGAGCCCAGCTTGATCGGCAGTTCCTCGATCCCCAGCGGGTTGCCGGCGATGGTCCAGCCGGTTTCGGTCTGCCACCAATGGTCGACGACCGGAACCTTCAAGGCGTCCTGCGCCCAGGTGATCGTATCGGGGTCGGCGCGTTCACCGGCCAGGAACAGGGCCTTGAGGCAGGACAGGTCGTATTTCGCCAGCATTTCGCCGTTGGGGTCCTCGCGCTTGACCGCGCGGATCGCCGTTGGGGCGGTGAAAAAGCTTTTGACCTTGTGCTCGGAAATCACCCGCCAGAAGGTGCCCGCATCGGGGGTGCCGACGGGCTTGCCCTCGAACACGATGGTGGTGTTGCCGTGGATCAGCGGGCCATAGCAGATGTAGGAATGCCCCACGACCCAGCCTACGTCCGAGGCCGCCCAGAACACATCGCCGGGATCGACGTTGTAGATGTTCTTCATCGTCCAGTTCAGCGCCACAAGGTGCCCGGCCGTGGGTCGTACGACGCCCTTGGGCGCGCCGGTGGTGCCCGAGGTGTATAGGATGTAGGCCGGATCATTGCCTTCAACCGGGACACATTCGGCCGGCTCAACGCCGTACTGGAAGCCGTGCCAGTTGAAGTCGCGCCCCTCGACCAGCTTGGCCACTTCCTGTTCGCGCTGAAAGATCACGCAGAACTCCGGCTTGTGGCTGGCCATCTCAATGGCGCCGTCCAGCAGCGGCTTGTATTGCACCACGCGACCGGGTTCCAACCCGCACGACGCCGCGATGATCGCCTTGGGTTTGGCGTCGTCGATCCGCACCGCTAGTTCGTTGCTGGCAAACCCGCCAAAGACCACCGAATGCACCGCTCCCAGCCGCGCACAGGCCAGCATCGCCTCGAGCGCCTCGGGGATCATCGGCATGTAGATGATGACGCGGTCGCCCTTTTCGACACCCTTGGCGCGCAGCGCGCCGGCGAGGGTCGCCACGCGATTGCGCAGCTCCATGTAGGAGATCTCGCGCTTGGTGTGGGTGATCGGGCTGTCATAGATGATGGCAGTCTGCTCGCCCCGACCGTTTTCCACGTGGCGGTCCACGGCGTTCCAGCAGGTATTCACCTTGGCATCGCAGAACCATTCATACAGCGGCGCGTTGTCGTCAAACAGGGCCTTGCTGGGTTTCTCGATCCAGTCGATGCCTTCGGCCGCCTGCATCCAGAAGGCTTCGGGATCTTTTTTCCAGCTCTCGTATAAGTCCTGATACGCCATTTGTCCTCCTCCAGACAGTCTTGGGGAATGTGTTAGGCTCCTGTGTCCAGCCGAGCAAGCGGCGCGCATGACGGCGCGTCAGTTTATCGCGAAATCTTTGCAGAAGCGTGCCAAAAGGTCTGCAAATTTTTGCAAATATGAAGAATTTTAACCCCTTGAGTGGGGCTTTTTCTGTTGTTGCAAATCAGCAAACCCCTGTGTGCAAACGCGAGTCCGTCAGATTCGGATCAGGTCGCTGTTCCGGCATATCGGGGCAGGCTGTCCTCGATGTTCAGCCAGTGCAGACGCTCGGCGTGAAAAACGTGAAAGCGGGGTGCGGCATCTTCGGGGTTTTCCAAGGTGGCGGTATAGAGGTGAATGTTCACCCGGTCTCGGGCATTGCGATATGCCATCGGTGTGCCGCAGGTGCCGCAGAACAGGCGTTCGACATCCTCGGACGATCTGTACACGCACGGCGCATCCCCCGACCACGTCACAGAACCATGGGGCAACCCGATGAACGCCGTAACCGGGGCAGCGCAGTTACGGCGACAATCCGCGCAATGACAGTAGCAGCCCCACGCGATCTCGGCATCGCTGGCCCATCGCACGGCGCCACAGTGGCAGTGACCTTTCATGATGACCTCCCTCGGCGGGGCGGCCAGACCGGTCGGGCCGCCGTGTTCAACCGTAATGCGCGACGGGTGTTCCGGCAATTGCCGCCATGTTCAGCAGTCCGCGTGCGGTGATCGAGGGTGTTACGATATGCGCCTTGTTGCCCATGCCCATCAGGATGGGGCCGACCTCGATGCCGTCGGCCTTCATCTTCAGAATATTGCGCACACCGCTGGCCGCGTCCGCATGGGCAAAGATCAGAACGTTGGCAGCCCCCTCCAGGCGCGAGTTGGGGAAAATACGCTCGCGCAACTCGGGGTCCAGGGCCACGTCCAGGTTCATTTCGCCTTCATAGATGAAATCCCGGGGCTTGCTGTCCAATATCGCGATCGCTTCGCGCAGGCGTTTTCCCGAACCCTCGGCCTGATTGCCGAATTGCGATTGCGAGCAGAAGGCGATCTTGGGTTCAACCCCAAAGCGCCGCGCATGCCGCGCCGCGCCGATCGAGATCTCGGCCAATTCCGCCGGGGAAGGCAGTTGATGCACATGGGTATCGGCGATGAATAGAGGCCCGTCTTCGAGGATCATCAGCGACAGCGCGCCATGCGGGCGCAGATCGCCATCGCCCAGAACCTGTCCGACATAGTTCAGGTGCCAGCGATACTCGCCGAAGGTGCCGCAGATCAGGCTGTCTGCCTCGCCGCGATGCACCATGATGGCGCCGATGGCGGTGGTGTTGGTGCGCATGATGGCCTTGGCCAGGTCGGGCGTCACGCCGCGGCGCTGCATGATCTGGTGATAAGAGTTCCAGTAGTCATAGTACCGCGGGTCGTTTTCCGGGTTCACGATCTGGCAATCCTGACCGGGGCGTATGGACAGCCCCAGCTTTTCGCAGCGGGCCTCGATCACCTCGGGGCGACCGATCAGAATGGGCGTTTCGGTGGTTTCCTCCAGAATGGCCTGGGCGGCGCGCAGCACGCGCTCGTCCTCGCCCTCGGCAAAGACGATGCGGCGCGAGGCGGCCTTGGCGGCCTCGAACACCGGCCGCATCAGCAGGGCCGATTTGAACACGGTCTGGTTCAGGCGCTCCTTGTAGGCTTCGAGGTCTGCGATCGGGCGCCTGGCCACGCCGCTTTCCATCGCGGCGCGGGCCACAGCCGAGGACACCACGCCCACCAGCCGCGGATCGAATGGCTTGGGGATCAAGTAGTCGGGGCCAAAGGTCAACTGCTCGCCCTTGTAGGCGGCTGCGGCCTCGGCGCTGGTGGTGGCGCGTGCCATTTCGGCGATGCCTTCGACGCAGGCAATCTGCATGGCATCGTTGATCTCGGTCGCGCCCACGTCCAGCGCGCCGCGGAAGATGAACGGGAAACACAGGACGTTGTTCACCTGGTTCGGGAAATCGCTGCGCCCGGTGGCGATGATGGCGTCGGGGGCTACTTCGCGCGCGGCATCGGGCAAGATCTCCGGGGTCGGGTTCGCCAGCGCAAAGATGATCGGCTGTTTGGCCATGCGCGCGACCATCTGTGGCTTCAGCACGTTCGGCCCGCTGAGGCCCAGAAACAGGTCGGCGCCGTCGATCACCTGATCCAGCGTGCGCAGGTCGGTCTTTTGGGCGAATTGGTCCTTGTGCGGGTTCATGTCCTCGTCCCGGCCTTCATAGACCAGCCCGTGAATGTCGCACAACCAGATGTTCTCGCGCTTGACCCCCAGCTTGACCAGCATGTTCAGGCAAGCGATCCCCGCCGCGCCGCCGCCGGTGGAAACCACCTTGATATCCTCGAACCGCTTGCCGGCTACGTGCAGCGCGTTGCGCGCAGCGGCCCCCACCACGATGGCGGTGCCGTGCTGGTCGTCGTGGAAGACAGGAATGTTCATCCGCTCGCGGCACAGTTTCTCGACGATAAAGCAGTCGGGCGCCTTGATGTCTTCGAGGTTGATAGCGCCGAAGGTAGGCTCCAGCGCGCAGACGATATCGGCCAGTTTCTCGGGATCGGGTTCGTTCAACTCGATGTCGAAACAGTCGATGCCGGCGAATTTCTTGAACAGGACGGCCTTGCCCTCCATCACCGGCTTGGAGGCCAGCGCGCCGATATTGCCCAGCCCCAGCACCGCAGTGCCGTTCGAGACGACGGCCACAAGATTGCCGCGCGCGGTGTACATCTCGGCTGTCGTCGGGTCGTTTTTGATCTCCAGGCTGGCCTCGGCCACGCCGGGTGAGTAGGCGCGCGCGAGGTCGCGGCCGTTGGCCATGGGTTTGGTCGCCTTGACCTCCAGTTTCCCAGGCTTCGGATGCGCGTGGTAATCAAGTGCGGCCTGGCGCAGGCTGGGTTTGTCGGACATGTCAAAACTTCCCGTTTTGGAATTTAGTTTAGTGTTAAACTATTTCTTACGCAGGGGAAACCACGAATTCGCGTGTCGGCCGGTTCGGCCCTGGCTTGCAAATTTCCGAAACGCCCCCCACTGTCCCGCGCAGAGGAGACCAGCATGACCGACACCATAGCCGAATTCCGCATTCCGACCCAAGAGTTGCGAGACGACATTCCGTTCTACACCAAGGTTTTGGGCATGCGGATGGACATGATCTATCCGGCGGATGACCCTCGGGTTGCGGTGTTTTCCGGGCATGGACTGCGCCTGCGTGTGGAGAAGGACGCGCCCGAGGCGCCGGGCACCTTGCGGATCCTCACCGAAGACCCGGACGGGTTCGCCGGCGGTCAGCGCAGCCTGGTCGCCCCCAACGGCACCCGCATCGAGATCGAGGAGCGCAACCCGCCCCTGGTGATGCCCGAGACGGTTCATTCCTTCGTCGTCCGCAGGCTCAAGGATCAGGCGCCCTGGATCATCGGGCGCGCGGGCATGCATTACCGCGATCTGGTGCCCGACCGGCTGGGCGGGTCGATCATTGCCAGCCACATCCGCATTCCCGACGGCGGCCCGGTCCCGGACATGGTCCATTTCCACAAGGTCGGGTTCCAGCTCATCTTCTGCATCCACGGCTGGGTCGATGTCGTCTACGAAGATCAGGGCGACAAGATGCGCCTGACCGCCGGTGATTGTTTCATCCAGCCGCCCGAGATCCGGCACCGCGTACTCGAAGCGTCGGACAACGTGCAGGTGATCGAAATCGGCGTTCCGGCCGAGCATGTCACCGAGATCGACCACGAAATGCAACTGCCCACGCCGCATTACCACCCCGAGCGGGAATGGCAGGGGCAGCGGTTCGTCTACAACCGGGCCGAAGGGGCAGAGTGGCAGCCATTCCGCCTGCCGGGCTATCAATGCCGCGACACGACGATTGCCGAAAACACCAACGGCGTGGCAGGCGTTCAGGTGGTGCGCCGGGGGCAGGGCGACCCGGTCTGGGCTAGCCATGATGCCGATATCCACTTTACCTTCGTGATGAATGGGGCCGTCACCTTGGAAGGTGAAGGCCGCGAACCCTATCGCCTGGAGCAGGGCGACGCCTTTGTCATCCCACCCGGAATGCGCACGCAGCTGGCCGATCCGAGCGACGATGTCGAACTGCTTGAAGTGACGCTGCCCGGGTATTTCAAGACCGATCTGGGCTGACGCGCGGGCGCGCCGACATTCCGTGCAGATGGGGCTTCAATTCCCCGGCGGATTTCCAGTAGGGTATGGCATTCTGACCAGTTGATCAAAAAATCGGGGAATCGCCATGTCGTTGAAAGAAGCAGCCCTCAAGGTGCGTGAAAACGCCTATGCGCCCTACTCTAATTTCAAAGTGGGCGCCGCGGTCCGCACCCCGTCGGGCGCGGTGTTCGCGGGCTGCAACGTGGAAAACGTGGCCTATCCTGAAGGCACCTGCGCCGAGGCCGGGGCGATCGCCGCGATGGTCGCCGCCGGAGAAAACAAGCTGGCCGAGGTCTATGTCGTGGCCTCGAGCCCGCAACCGGTGCCGCCTTGCGGCGGGTGCCGGCAGAAACTGGCCGAGTTCGGGGACAAGGACGTGGTGGTCACCATGGCGACGGTGGACGGGGTTGAGACCCGCACGACCATCGGCGAGCTGCTGCCCGGCGCTTTCGACCCTTCGTTCATGTAAGGGCCGCGCCCATGGACGCCCGTTCGATCATCGCGAAACTACGCCGCCGCGAGGTGCCGGATGCCGGCGAGCTGGCGTGGTTTGCCCAAGGTCTGGCCGATGGAAGCGTCAGCGACGCCCAGGCCGGAGCCTTTGCTATGGCCGTCTGCATGGGCGGGCTGGGTCCCGAGGGCCGCGCCGCGCTGACGCTGGCCATGCGGGACAGCGGTGAAGTTCTGACCTGGGATCTGGACGGTCCGGTGATCGACAAGCATTCGACCGGCGGTGTGGGGGATTGCGTCAGCCTCGTGCTGGCCCCGGCGCTGGCGGAATGCGGAGCCTATGTGCCGATGATCTCGGGCCGCGGTCTGGGCCATACCGGCGGGACGCTCGACAAGCTCGAGGCGATCCCCGGCGTGTCGACCCAGATCGGCCAGGACCGGTTGGCCCAGATTTTGGCCGAGACCGGGGCCGCCATCGTCGGCGCGACGGCGCAGATCGCCCCGGCGGACAAGCGGCTCTATGCCATCCGCGACGTTACCGCCACGGTCGAAAGCCTCGATCTGATCACGGCCTCGATCCTGTCCAAGAAACTAGCGGCCAGCCCCGATGCGCTGGTGCTGGACGTCAAGGTTGGCAGCGGGGCCTTCATGAAAACGCTGGACGAGGCGCGCATGCTGGCGCAGGCCCTGACCGAAACGGCCAATGCGGCCGGGTGCCGGACCTCGGCCCTGATCACCGACATGAATCAGCCGCTGGCGCCCGCGCTGGGCAACGCCCTGGAAATCGCCGAAGTGATGAAGGTGCTGACCGGTGGGGAGCCCTCGCCTCTGGCCGAGATTTCGGCCGAGCTGGGCGGTGTTCTGCTATCTGACGCTGGTATGGTCGCCGACGCGCAGGCCGGGCGGGACATGATTGCCGAGGTGATCCGCGATGGCCGCGCAGCCGAGCGGTTCGGCCGGATGATGGCCGCGGTGGGCGGACCGCTAGGCCTGGTCGAGGACTGGACGCGCTATCTGCCCGAGGCCAGCGTGATCCTCGAGGTGACGGCGCAGGACGAAGGCTATGTCACCGCGATGGATGGCGAGGCGCTGGGCCTTGCGGTCGTGGCGTTGGGCGGTGGCCGGCAGGTGGAAAGCGACGTGATCGACCCGGCGGTGGGTCTGTTGGCGCTGGTGCGGCTGGGCGACAAGGTCTCGGCCGGAATGCCGCTGGCCGTGGTCCATGCCGCGCGCGAGGATGCCGCACAGCGGGCCGCGCAAACCGTGCGCGCCGCAATCACCATCGGCCCGGCGGCCGTTCCGGTGCCGGAGCTCGTACAGGAAAGGATCCTTGCATGAGGCGCGCGTTCCTTGTGGTGATGGATTCGGTGGGCATCGGCGGCGCGCCGGATGCCGACCGGTTCTTCAATGGCGACGTGCCGGACACGGGCGCCAATACGGTGGCCCATATCGCGCAGGCCTGCGCCGAAGGGCGGGCCGAGGATGGCCGGTCCGGGCCGTTGCGCCTGCCCAACCTCGATGCGCTGGGGCTTGGGGCGGCGGTGCGACTGGCTTCGGGCGTGGATGCGCCGGGGTTGGAGGCCGACCCGACCGGCCTGTGGGGCTGCGCGCGCGAGCATTCGCCGGGCAAGGACACACCTTCGGGCCATTGGGAGCTGGCCGGGCTGCCGGTGCCGTGGGACTGGCACTATTTCCCCGACGCGGTTCCCGCGTTCCCTAAGGATCTGACCCGCGCCGCCGCGCAGGCCGCCGGAACCGAGGGCATTCTGGGCAATTGCCATGCCTCGGGCACCACGATCATCGCCGAACTGGGCGCGGAACACATGCGCACCGGCTGGCCGATCTGCTATACCTCGGCCGACAGTGTGTTCCAGATTGCTGCGCATGAGGAGACTTTCGGGTTGGAGCGCCTGTACCAGATGTGCCGGACCCTCGCCCCCATTCTGCACAAGATGAAGGTGGGCCGGGTGATCGCCCGCCCCTTCGTGGGATCGCCCGAACAGGGGTTTGTCCGCACCACCAACCGCAAGGATTTTGCCATCACGCCGCCCGCACCGGTGCTGACCAACTGGGCGCAGGACGCAGGCCGCCGCGTGCATGGCGTGGGCAAGATCGGCGACATCTTCTCGATGCAGGGGATCGACACGTTGGACAAGGGCTCGGACGCCGATCTGATGGGTCACCTGTCGCGCCTCGTGGACAGCGCCGGGGACGGCAGCCTGACATTCGCAAATTTCGTCGAGTTTGACAGCCAGTACGGCCACCGGCGCGACATCTCGGGCTATGCCCGCGCGCTGGAATGGTTCGACGCCGAGATCGGGCGTATCCTGCCCCGGCTGCGCCCGGGCGACCTGTTTCTGCTGACCGCCGATCACGGCAACGACCCCAGCTGGGTCGGCACCGACCACACCCGCGAGCAGGTGCCGGTGCTGATCGCCGGCCTGGGGGCCGGACAGATCGGGCAGGTCAATTTCGCCGACGTGGCCGCCAGCATCGCACATCACCTGAGCATTCCGGCGCAAGGGCCGGGAAGGACCTTTCTATGACCGTCGCAGACCTGCCCAAGATCGAACTGCACCTGCATCACGAAGGTGCGGCCCCGCCCGCCTTCATCCGCCAGCTGGCGCATGAAAAGAAGGTTGACCTGAGCGGCATCTTCAAGCCCGACGGCAGCTATGACTTTCGCGATTTCGCGCATTTCCTCAGCGTCTACGAGGCCGCTTGCGAGGTGTTGAAAACGCCCGAGGATTTCCGGCGCCTGACGCTGGCGATCCTGGAAGAAAGCGCTGCGAACGGGGTGGTCTATTCCGAAACCTTCCTCAGCCCCGATTTCTGCGGCGGGGGCGATCTGCACGCCTGGCGCGACTATCTGGCCGCCATTCAGGACGCCGCCGACGAGGCCGAGCGCAAGTTCGACATCACCTTGCGCGGTGTGGTGACCTGCGTGCGCCATTTCGGGCCCGACAAGGCCAAGCGCAGCGCGCTGTGCGCCGCCGAAACCGCGGGCGACTGGATCACCGGGTTCGGCATGGGCGGGAACGAGGCCATGGGCCAGCAGGCCGATTTCAAATGGGCCTTCGACTGCGCGCGCGAGGCCGGATTGCGCCTGACCACCCATGCCGGCGAATTCGGCGGCCCCGAAAGCGTGCGCGATGCCGTACGCGCGCTGGGGGTCGAACGTGTGGGCCACGGCGTGCGAGCTATCGAAGACCCCGATCTGGTGCATGAACTGGCCGACCGGGGCGTCACGCTCGAGGTCTGCCCGGGCTCGAACGTGGTGCTGGGCCTGTACCCGGATTTTGCGACCCATCCGATCGCGCGGCTGCGTGCGGCGGGCGTGAAGGTCACGGTTTCCACCGATGACCCGCCGTTTTTTCATACCACAATGCGCCGCGAATATGAGATGCTGGCCCAGGCCTTCGGCTGGGACGCCGAGGATTTCGCCGCGCTGAACGACACCGCCCTGAACGCCGCATTCTGCGATGAAGAGACCCGCGCAAGGGTCAGAAAAAGACTGGAGAACACATGAGCGAACATCTGACCGTCGTCGACCACCCACTGGTTCAGCACAAACTGACGCTCATGCGGGACAAGGGCACCTCGACCGCCTCGTTCCGGCAACTGCTGCGCGAGATCACGCTGCTGCTGGCCTATGAGGTGACCCGCGATCTGCCGCTGACCACGCGCAACATCGAGACCCCGATGGAGGAGATGGACGCGCCAATCCTGGCGGGCAAGAAGCTGGCGCTGGTGTCGATCCTGCGTGCGGGCAACGGGATGCTGGACGGCGTTCTGGAATTGGTGCCCTCGGCCCGGGTCGGTTTTGTGGGCCTTTATCGCGACGAAGAAACGCTGCAACCGGTGCAGTACTATTTCAAGGTTCCCGAGGGGCTGAAAGACCGGCTGGTGATCGCGGTTGACCCGATGCTGGCCACGGGTAACAGCTCGGCCGCGGCGGTTGACCTGCTGAAGCAGGCCGGCGCCACCGACATCCGGTTCCTGTGCCTGTTGGCCGCCCCCGAAGGTGTGGCGCGCATGAAAGAGGCGCATCCCGATGTCAAAATCGTGACCGCCGCGCTGGACCGCGAGCTGAATTCCAAGGGCTACATCATGCCCGGCCTCGGCGATGCCGGCGACCGGATGTTCGGCACCAAATAGGCGCCTAGTCGCTGCAGATGTTCTGCAGCCGCACCCAGTCGCGGTCGGGCAGGACCTGGTCCAGAGGCTCAGCTGCCATCGGGTCGGCCTCGATCAGGGGCAGAACCGTTTCGCCAGTGATGTCGCGCGCATAGGCATAAGGCGTCGAAGGCAGTCGGGCCTGGGCAAAGCTCTGCAGCAGGGTCTCATCCGCGATTTCCGGGCGCGGGTCCGACAGGACCTGCTCGGTATAGGCATCGATCTGCCCGGTCGTCAGCCCGCCTGTGGTCAACAGGTGAAACGCGGCGGCGCTGCCCGTCCGGTCCAGCAGCTCGTCCAGAGGGTCCTGCTGTCCGGCACGGGCGCGCTCGGCGATTATGTATCCCGCGGCGACGGCCGGGTCCTCGTAATCTTCGACAAGCGCCCGGTTCAGCAGAACGATGCCACCGGGCAGGCCTAGGCTGTCTTGCACGCCTGCGGGCAAGATCACGACCCGGCGCACCCCGGTCCGCTGCGCAAGCGCCCGCAGCGACGCCTGCGCGTCGCGTGCGTTGCAGGCCCGGCCCGAAACGCGTTCGATCCGGCGCAGGACCATCTCGCCGATTTCCTGGCGCTTGATCTGCGGCAGAACGCTCACGACATGGGATTGCAGCGCGCCCGGTAACCAGAAAACAAGCAGCGCCACCACCGCGGCCGCGACGCCGCCGACGCTGGCCCAGCGCAGGCGTCCGGGGTGGGGACGGGCACGTTCGATGGCACGCTGCAGCTTGTCGATGGCCTCGATCATGGTCGTTTCCGACTGGTCGAGCTCCAGCGTCTCGCCCGGGTCGCCGTCGGGGTTGTAGATGGCTGGAAAGACTTCGGGGTTCTGGCGCTCCAATGCGGCCAGAGACCAATGGGTCAGCGGTCGGTCGTTGAAGTCGGAAATCGTCAGTGTCGCTTCGCCGATCGACACCACGACCTCGCGCCGTTGTTCGTCCGGCGACGGGCGCCACAGACCGGTGGCTTCGATCCGTTGGTATTGTTTGAATGCCGTCTTCACGGTGGGCTGCTCGTTATGATTTGGCCAAATCCTATCACGTTCGGACCGAACGGCGCAAACCTGTTGCACAACCGGTGCCGGGCATGTTCCACTGAACCACTTGAAAGTACCAGAATACCAAAGGGGCTAGGGTGATCCTATCGACGGGGCGGTCTTTCATCTTCATTCATATCCCGAAAACCGGGGGAACGTCGCTGGCGCTTGCGCTCGAGGCGCGTGCGATGAAGGACGACATTCTGGTGGGAGACACGCCCAAGGCGCAACGGCGACGGCGGCGTCAGCAGTCGCTTGTGACCGCGGGCCGCCTGTGGAAACACGCGCGTCTGTCCGATATCGAGGGGCTTGTACCGCCCGACCTAATGCCCGCCATGTTCATCTTTACTCTGGTGCGCAACCCCTGGGATCGGATGGTCAGCTACTATCACTGGCTGCGCACACAGACGTTTTCGCACCCGGCGGTCGGCTTGGCCCGGACGCTGGATTTCGCTGGTTTCGTACAGCACCCGGACATCCGCCGATCGTTCCGGCAGAACCCGGCGCGTAGCTACGTCACCACCGCCAAGGGGCAGGATCTGTGCAAGGCTTATGTTCGGCTCGAGCATTTCCACGAAGATGCCTGCCCCTTGTTCGATCATCTTGGGTTTGAATTCTGTCTGCCGCATGCAAACCCGTCGAACCGATCGGCAGACTATCGGGACTATTATTGCGCCCAGACCCGCGATGCCGTGGCCGAGGCCTGTTCAGAAGATATCGAGAGATTCGGGTATCACTTCGAATAAGGTAACTGTTTCCCATTTACGTTCAACGGCGGGGCTATTGGTGGAACTGTTCCTGAAACTTGGCCTGATGCTCGGTGTGATGGCGTAAAGCCGGCGGAAAAAAGGCAGAAATGAGGCGTCGCTTGGCCTGCCGTGCTACACCTGTTTCAGTTGACAGGTGCCAGAAGGGGGCGGCGCATGTTTGAAGTAGTGAGTGTTTCAGCGGACGAGATGTCCTTTGAAAAAGGGGTTGCAACAACGACGCGCAAGGCTGTTTCGGTGCGGCGCGGAGGGTTGGTGCATGGAACGCGGGTTCTGACCTATGGCGGGTGGGTGCCCGTCGAGGCGCTGACACCCGGAGATCCGGTACGCACGGCGGACAACGGGTTCCAGCCCGTGCGGCGGGTGTCACAAGACCTGATTTCGGTGCCGGCTGATGAAACCCGTCCGGACTTCCTGCCGGTCCGGGTGCCGGCCGGCGCGGCTTACAACAAGCGGCCGGTCTGGCTCATGCCCGAGCAGGGGATTGCCGTCGCCGCGTCCTGGCTGGATGCGCCGCCGACGGACAGCGCCATCGTCGCCGCGCGGTTGCTCAGCGGGTCTTTTGCCTTTGGTTCGGCGATGCCGGCCACCCGTTTCCCGGTGACTACATTGTTTTTCGATCAGGACGAG
Source organism: Ruegeria sp. BHSB172 (assembly GCF_059613165.1). Lineage (NCBI taxonomy): Bacteria > Pseudomonadati > Pseudomonadota > Alphaproteobacteria > Rhodobacterales > Roseobacteraceae > Ruegeria > Ruegeria sp. BHSB172. The sequence continues at coordinate 10,049 of NZ_JBXWRZ010000002.1, read as the reverse complement.
ATCATTTGCATCGAAGGCGGTCTGAGGGCCTATTTCCCGGCCTGCCGTATCGGGGGCAGAGGGCGTGTAGCGGGGCAAAGCGGTTACCCGGTTCTGGATGCAGAGAGTGGCGCGGCACTGGTGGCGTCCGTCGCGGCGGCGCGCGATTTGTCGGCGCTGGCCTGCCCGGTATCGTCTTCGGCCGTTGCGGTTCCCGGGGCGCCGGTGGTTCCGGTCAGACCCCTCCGGGGCGAGCGGCGCCCCGGACGCCCGGGGCGGCCCAGACAGCCGGTCCTGCTGTTGCGCGCCGACTGGCAGAGCTGACCCGGTCGAGCCAGCGGGCGGCTGGCGCGTGCAACCATGCGCCAGCACCTGTACGTCAGGCCGCTTTGGCCTCGGGGGCGAAGCGGCCATAGAAGGTCTGACCCTTCTCGGCCATCTCGTGCAGCAGCGGCGGGCAAGCGAAGCGGTCGCCATATTTCGCGGTCAACTGGTCGCAACGCTCGGCGGCGTAGGGCGCGCCGATCATGTCGAGCCAGCTGAACGGACCACCCGACCACGGCGCAAAGCCCCAGGCCAGGATGGCGCCAACATCGCCTTCGCGGATGTCTTCCAGAACGCCTTCCTCCAACGCGCGCACGGCTTCCAGAACCTGTGCGAACATCAGGCGGTCCTGCACTTCCTGCAGCGAGGGCTGCTGTTCGGCCAGCCGATATTTCTCGTGCAGACCGTGCCAGTAGCCGATGCGCTTGCCGTTCTCGTCATAGTCGAAGAACCCGGCCTTGGCCTTGCGACCCAGACGGCCTTGCTCCTCCATCCAGAAGATCAGCTCGTCGGCGGGGCTTTCGGGATAGGCGTCGCCCATCGCGGCCTTGGTCGCCCGCGCGATCTTGGCACCCAGGTCGATCGAGGTTTCGTCGGTCAGCTGGATCGGACCAACCGGAAAGCCCAGCTGACGCGCCGCGTTGTCGATCAGCACCGGCTTGACGCCCTCGGTGATCATCCGCGCGCCTTCGTTGATGTAGGGGATGATGCAGCGGTTGCAGTAGAAGAACCGCGCGTCATTGACCACGATTGGCGTCTTGCGGATCTGGCGGACATAGTCCAGCGCCTTGGCCACGGCGCGGTCACCGGTTTCCTTGCCCTTGATGATTTCCACCAGGAACATCTTCTCGACCGGCGAGAAGAAGTGGATTCCGATGAACTGATCGGGCCGCTTGCTGGCCTTGGCCAGTTCGGTGATCGGCAGGGTCGAGGTATTCGAGGCAAAGATGCAGTCCTCGGGGATGATCGCCTCGACCTTCTGGGTCATCTCGGCCTTGACCTTGGGGTCCTCGAACACGGCTTCGATGATCAGATCGCAGCCCGCCAGCTTTTCAAGATCAGGCGTGGCGGTGATACGGCTCAGCATGGCCTCTTTCTTCTCGGCCGTGACCTTGCCACGCTTCATGCCCTTGTCCAGATAGGCTTCGGTATAGGCCTTGCCCTTGTCTGCGGCGGCTTGATCGCGGTCGATCAGCACGACCTCCATCCCGGCCTGCGCCGAGACCAGCGCGATGCCCGCGCCCATCATGCCGGCACCCAGAACGCCGATCTTCTTGACCGACTGGTCCGGAATGCCCTTCGGACGAACGGCGCCTTTTTCCAGCGCTTCCTTGTTCAGGAACAGCGAACGGATCATCGCGCCCGAGGACGGGTTCATCAACACCGAGGTGAACCAGCGCGCCTCGATCTTCAGCGCGGTGTCGAAATCGACCAGTGCGCCCTCATAGACCGCGCTCAGCAAGGCTTTGGCCGCCGGGAAGGCGCCCTGGGTCTTGCCGTTCACCATCGCCGAGGCACCCACGAAGTTCATGAACCCCGCCGGGTGATAGGGCGCGCCGCCGGGCATCTTGTAGCCCTTGGCGTCCCACGGCTTGACCAGATCGGCATCCTTGGCGTTCAGCACCCATTCCTTGGCCGCGGCCAGCGGATCGGCTGCGATCTCGTCGATGTAACCTGCGCCCTTGGCCTTTTTCACGTCCAGCATCTTGCCTTCCAGCAGCAGCGGAGCCGCCGCGATGGCGCCCACCTTGCGGACCATACGCGTGGTGCCGCCCGCGCCGGGGAAGATGCCGACCATGATTTCCGGCAGGCCGTATTTGGCCTTGGGGTTCTCGGCGGCAAAGATGCGATGGGTCGCCAGCGGCAGCTCCATGCCGATGCCGGCGGCAGTGCCGGGCAGGGCGGCCGCGATCGGTTTGCCACCTTTCTTGGTCTTGGGGTCCATGCCGGCCAGTTCGATCTTGCGCAGCAGAGCGTGCATCTTCATCGTGCCTTCGAACAGGCCCTTGGCCGGGTCGTCACCCGCCTGTTCCTTCATCACCGCCAGCAGATTCAGGTCCATGCCGCCGGCAAACGATCCTTCCTTGCCGCTGGTAATCACGATGCCTTTGATCTCGTCATCGGCCAGGGCCTGATCGATGCAGTCGTTCAGTTCGGACAGGCCGTCAAACGACATCACGTTCATGGTCTTGCCGGGGACGTCCCAGGTGATGATGCCAACGCCGTCGGCGTCTTTGGTCAGTGTAAAATCAGCCATTTTTCTTCTCCTGATCCCCGCCGTTACACACGTTCGATTATGGTTGCCGCGCCCATGCCGGATGCGATGCACAAGGTGGCCAGACCGGTTTCCTTGTCCTGACGCTCCAGCTCGTCCAGCAGGGTGCCGATGATGATCGCGCCGGTGGCGCCCAGCGGGTGGCCCATGGCGATCGAGCCGCCATTGACGTTGACCAGCGCCGGATCGACGTCAAATGCCTGCTGGAACCGCAGCACGACCGAGGCAAAGGCCTCGTTGACCTCGAACAGGTCCAGATCGCTGATCGTCATGCCGGTTTCGGCTAGGATCTTTTCGGTCACCGGAACCGGGCCGGTCAGCATGATGGTCGGGTCGGTGCCGATCTTGGCGGTGGCCTTGATGCGGGCGCGCGGCTTCAGGCCGTATTTCTCGCCGAATTCCTTGTTGCCGATCAGAACGGCCGCTGCGCCATCCACGATGCCCGAGCTGTTGCCGGCGTGGTGGATGTGGTTGATCTTTTCCAGATGCGGGTATTTCAGCATCGCCACCTTGTCGAAACCGGGCATCTGCTCGCCCATCATCTGGAACGAGGGGTTCAGCGCGCCGAGGCTCTGCATGTCGGTGCCGGGACGCATGTATTCGTCGCGGTCCAGAATGGTCAGGCCGTTGCGGTCCTTCACCGAGATCACCGACTTGGCAAAGCGGTTCTCTTCCCACGCCTTGGCCGCGCGTTTCTGCGATTCAACGGCCAGCGCGTCGGCTTGATCGCGGGTAAAGCCGTATTCGGTGGCGATGATGTCGGCCGAGATGCCCTGCGGTACGAAATAGGTCTCCATCGCCAGCGACGGATCGACCGCGATGGCGGCGCCGTCGCTGCCCATGGGCACGCGGCCCATCATCTCGACGCCACCGGCGATATAGGCCTCGCCCGCGCCGCCTTTGACCTGGTTGGCGGCCAGGTTCACGGCCTCCATGCCGGAGGCGCAGAACCGGTTGATGGCCAGACCGGGGATCGATTCATCCAAGTCCGAGGCCAGAACCGCGGACCGCGCCAGACAGCCGCCCTGTTCCATCACCTGGGTGACGTTGCCCCAGATCACGTCCTCGACGGCGTGGCCTTCCAGGTTGTTGCGTTCTTTGATGGCGTTCAGGGCCACGGCCGACAGGCGCACCGAGGTCACCTCGTGCAGGCTGCCGTCCTTGCGGCCCTTGCCGCGCGGGGTGCGCAGGGCATCATAAATGTAAGCTTCGGTCATACTTCTCTCCTCAAGCTCGATCCGACGGATTGCCGGGCATCAGGTCATAGGGGTGTTTCCAGCCGGGCTGCTCGGACAGGCGGGTCAGCCAAGCGTCGATATGGGGCCATTCGGAGCGGTCAAAGCCGAACGGTTCGGGGTAATACAGGTAACCGCAGCAGCTGAGATCGGCGTTGGTCGCGCTGTCACCGACGATCCAGTCGCGGCCCTCCAGATGGGCGTTCAGCACCTGATAAGCGGCCTTCAGGCGGCCTTGGTTGAAGGCGATCACATCCGGGTTACGGTGCTGTTCGGGCAGGAAGTTCATCAAGAACCGGGTCAGGCCCGCCATCGAGCTGAGCTTGTGGTTGTCCCACAGCACCCAGCGTAGGATGTCATAGTTCTCCTCCCGTGTCTTTGCGCCGAACTTGCCCGACTTTTCGGTGACATAGGCCTGAATCGCGCCCGACTGGCTGATCCGGAAATCTCCGTCGATCAGCACCGGCGCTTCGCCCATTTCGTTCACTTCGGCGCGGTATTCGGGGGTTCGGGTCTGGCCGTTGAAGAAATCGACAAAGACCGGCGCCCACTCCAGCCCTGACATCTCAAGCGCAAGGGCGGCCTTGTACGAGTTTCCGCTTTCTCCGAAGCAATGCAGTTTTATCGTCATGCACTCACCCCTCCCAAGGCGGTTTGTACGGTTTCGTCACGCACGTGTCTTAAGAAAGACCTGACCGCCGGCCGCAGCCGCGTTCGGACTTGTCTTGCTGAAAACACGACGGGCCTGGGCCAGGCATCGGGGTCGTCTAGCGTTTGCGCGCCTCAAGCTCGGAATTGAAGATGCGCAGCCGGTGGGTCAGGTTCTCCTCGTCGATCACGCTGTTGAAATTCTCGAACAGGAATGACAGCGCCTCTCCTTCGTCCAGCCCAGCCTCGCGGGCAAACCCCTTGAGTTTTCGATAACCGTCCTCGGTCATGGCGACGGGAAAGCGGCGGGTCAGGCGAAAGCGTTTGGGCATGTCAACTCCTCGGTGAGCGCTGGTTCCGGGCGGGGTCGCCCGGAACCAGACTGGGATCAGAAGTTCGCCGCGTCCAGTGCCATCATTGTGTCGGCGCCGGTCTGGATCCGCGCCAGGTGCATGCCCGTGGCCGGTAGACGGCGTGCCATGTAGTAGCGGCCGGTGGCGATTTTTGTCTCGTAGAAGTCCTTGTCGGTCGCGCCGGCATCCAGCGCCTCTTGCGCGGCCTTTGCCATCTGCGCCCACATCAGGCCCAAGCAGACATGGCCGAACATGTGCATGAAGTCATAGGAACCCGACAGGGCGTTGTTCGGGTTGGTCATGCCGTTCTGCATGAAATACATGCCGGCGGCCTGCAGGTCCTTCGAGGCGGCCTTCAGCGGTTCGATGAACGCCTTGTCATAGGCTTCGTCTTTGCCGCTGTTTTCCTTACAGAAGGTTTTGACCATGTCGAAGAAGGCCATGACATGCTTGCCGCCGTCCTGCGCCAGCTTGCGGCCGACGAGATCTAGCGCCTGAACGCCGTTGGCGCCTTCGTAGATCATGGCGATGCGGGCGTCGCGGGTGTATTGCGACATGCCCCATTCCTCGATGTAGCCATGGCCGCCATAGACCTGCTGGGCCCGAACGGTCATGTCGTAACCTTCATCGGTCAGGAAGCCCTTGATGACCGGGGTCATCAGCGAGATCAGCCCGTCGGCGTCCTTGTCACCTGCGCGGTGCGCCTTGTCGATCAGAGTCGCACCCCACAGAATGAAAGCCCGCGCGCCTTCCACAAAGCTTTTCTGGTCCATCAGGCTGCGGCGGATGTCGGGATGCACGATCAGCGGATCGGCCGGGCCATCGGGGTTCTTGGCGCCGGTCACGTCACGGCCCTGCAGGCGGTCCTTGGCGTATTCCAGCGCGTTCTGATAGGCGGCCTCGGCCTGGGCCAGACCTTGCATGCCCACACCCAGACGCGCTTCGTTCATCATGGTGAACATGGCGCGCATACCCTTGTGTTCCTGCCCCAGCAGCCAGCCGGTCGCGCCGTCATAGTTCATCACGCAGGTCGAGTTGCCGTGGATACCCATCTTTTCTTCGATCTTGCCGACCGAAACGCCGTTGCGCTCACCAAGGCTGCCGTCTTCGTTCACCAGGAACTTGGGGACGATGAACAGCGACACGCCCTTGATGCCCTCGGGGCCGCCGGGGATCTTGGCCAGCACCAGGTGGATGATGTTGTCGGCCATGTCGTGATCGCCGGACGAGATAAAGATCTTCTGGCCGGTAATCTTGTAGCTGCCATCGCCCTGCGGTTCGGCCTTGGTGCGCATCAGGCCCAGATCGGTGCCGCAATGCGGCTCGGTCAGGTTCATGGTGCCGGTCCACTCGCAACTGACCATCTTGGGCAGATAGGTGCTTTTCTGCTCGTCGGTGCCGTGCGCCAGGATGGCCGAGGCAGCGCCGTGGGTCAGGCCCTGATACATCGTGAAGGCCTGGTTCGCGGCCGAGAACATCTCGCCCACGGCCGTGCCAAGAACATAAGGCATGTTCTGGCCGCCATATTCCTCGGGCATGTCCAGGCCGGTCCAGCCGCCTTCCTTGACCTGCTCGAACGCGTCCTTGAACCCGGTCGGGGTATAGACCACGCCGTTTTCGAACCGGCAGCCTTCCTTGTCGCCAACCACGTTCAGCGGGTGCAGCAGGTTGACGGCGACCTTGCCTGCCTCTTCCAGCACGGCGCCGGTGAAATCGGGCTCGAGCTCGGCATAGCCCGGAATGTCGGATTGCGAGACCTTGAGAAACTCTTGCAGAACGAATTGCGTGTCTTTGGTAGGCGCGTTGTAGACGGGCATTTGAAGCTCCCTTAAATTCAGATGTCCGGGTGGCTGGCGGCCGGGTGGCTTACTCGGCAGCCTTCTTTTCCTGTTTCATCGAGGCGATGACCTTTTCGCCCCAGCGCAACTGTTCCTTCAGATCGTCGATCGCCTGGGTCAGTTCCTCACGGCGGGCTTCCATGTCGGCCAGACGCTCGCACGCGATTTCATAGGTGCGGGTCATCTGGGTCAGTTGCTGGTCGCCGACATGGTACAGATCCAGAAGCTGGCGAATCTCTTCCAGGCTGAAGCCAAAGCGCTTGCCGCGCAGGATCAGCTTGAGCCGCGCCCGGTCACGTTTGGTGAACAACCGTTTCTGACCTTCCCGGATCGGAAACAGAAGCTCCTTGGCCTCGTAGAACCGCAGGGTCCGCGGCGTGACGTCATACGCCTCGCACATTTCGCGGATCGTCATCAGGTCTTCGGTCATGGGTCATCCCCCTCGTCACTGGCGTCATGCAGTATGAGTTGCGCAGTCGATGGCCGCTTTACAACATGAGAGTGACGTTGACGTAATTCAAACGCTGCGTCACTTTCAAATTGACGTAACATCCGCTCGCGTAAAGCGCGGGCCCGGCAATTTCCTTGCCCCGGTTCAGGCGAAATCGAGGGTGGCAGCGACAAAAAAGAAAGCCGCGCAAGGCAACGCGCGGCTGTCTGTCAAGATGATCAGGCCGGGGGTCAGTTCAGCATTTTTGCGGTTTGATCGCGCAGGCGCTGCAATTCGTCCATGGCTTCGTCCAGTTGCTGGCGCTGCTGGCGCAACTCTTCCATCTGCCGGTCGGCCATCTCGACGAAGGTCGCCATCTGGGCCTCGTTGCCCTGATCCTCGTAGATCAGCAGCCATTGCCGGATCTCTTCCAGCGGAAAGCCAAACTTGCGGCCGCGCATGATTAGCTTCATCCGCGCCCGTTCGCGCGGGCCATAGAACCGCGACCGGCCTTCGCGGTCGGGTTGCAGAAGCTCGATATATTCATAGTAGCGCAGGGTGCGCGGAGTCACGTCGAACTCGGCGCACATCTCTTTGAATGACAAACGATCGTCGGACATTCCTGTTCTCCTCGGCTGCAACCTAGGGCGTTGCGCGGACAAGCGCAACAGGCGGGCTTGCCCTTTGCGTCAACACCAGACCATAAAGAAGGCAACGAAAAAGGACAGAGCACCAATGGTCGACAAGACAGTACTCGCCCGCCAGTTCATCGAAGCGATCCCCCATGCGCGGGCCTTGGGCCTGACCCTGACGCATATCGGCGAGGGCGAGGCCGAGATCACCATGCCCTACAACGAGGATCTGATCGGCGATCCCCGCACGGGCGTGATTCACGGAGGAGCGGTGTCGGCCAGCCTTGATACCTGCTGCGGGGCCGCGGTCATGAGCCACCCGGCAGCCCCCGGCGGTACCGCCACCATCGACCTGCGCATCGACTACATGCGCGCCGCAACGCCCGGCCAAACGATCACCACCCGGGCAACTTGCTATCACATCACGCGCAACGTAGCCTTCGTGCGCGCCACCGCCATGGACGACGATCAAGATCGCCCTGTGGCCACCGCCTCGGGCGCCTTCACGGTCGAGGGGAAGTGAGATGACAAGACCCCGTCCCGAACCGATGCAGGTGGTGAAGCAGCGGCGCGACGCGGCCCTCAAGGCGCTGGTCGAGGGGGTTCCGTATATCCGGTTCCTCAACATCAGCTTCGACCGACGCGGAGACGAACTGACCAGCGTTCTGAATTTCGACGAGAAGCTGATCGGCAACCCGTTCCTGCCGGCGATTCATGGCGGCGTCACGGCGGCCTTTCTCGAGGTGACGGCGGTGATCACGCTCAGCTGGGAGCACCTGTTCCCGCGCATCGAAAGCGGTGACATCGACGCCGATGACATTATCTCTGATCACAGTATCCGCTTTCCCAAGACCATCGACTTCACGGTGGATTATCTGCGCTCGGGCCTGCCGCGCGATGCCTATGCGCGCGCTTTCATCAGCCGGGCGGGACGGCGGTATGCCTCGGTTCGCGTCGAGGCCTGGCAGGACAACCACGCCAAGCTGTTCGCGCAGGCCAGCGGGCATTTCCTGATGCCGCAAGAGCCTTCGGCCAAGGGCTGAGCAAAATGCGGGACGCCTCGGCACCCATCACGCACAGGCGGGTGCTGAAGATCGCGGTGCCGATTGTGCTGTCCAACGCGACGGTGCCGATTTTGGGCGCGGTGGATACCGGCGTGGTCGGCCAGATGGGGCAGGCCGCCCCGATCGGAGCGGTTGGCATCGGCGCGGTTATTCTGGCCACGATCTATTGGGTGTTCGGCTTTCTGCGCATGGGCACGACCGGATTGGCGGCGCAGGCCCGAGGCGCAGGGGACACGGCTGAAACCGGAGCTCTGCTCATGCGCGGTCTGCTCTTGGGCGGCGCTGCGGGACTTTTCTTTATCGTAGCGCAGGTGGCGGTATTTGCAGGGGCCTTCGCCCTGTCGCCCGCCAGCCCCGAGGTCGAGGCGCTGACGCGCGATTACCTCGAGATTCGTATCTGGGGCGCACCGGCGACCATTGCGCTTTATGCGGTGACGGGCTGGCTGATCGCGGTCGAGCGCACGCGCGGCGTGTTCGTCCTGCAGGTTTGGATGAACGGGCTGAACATCCTTCTGGACCTGTGGTTCGTGCTGGGTCTGGGCTGGGGCGTCGAAGGTGTGGCGGTAGCCACGCTGATCGCCGAATGGACCGGTCTAGCGCTGGGCCTGTGGCTGTGCCGCGATGCGTTCGGTGGCAATCAATGGCGCGATTGGGCGCGGATCTTCGACCCCGCCCGCCTGCGCCGGATGATGCAGGTCAATGGCGACATCATGATCCGGTCGGTCCTGCTGACCGGGTCCTTCACCACCTTTCTGTTCGTAGGCGCCGATCTGGGCGATGTGACGCTGGCTGCCAACCAGGTGCTGCTGCAGTTCCTGGAAATCACCGCTTTTGCATTGGACGGGTTCGCCTTTTCCGCCGAGGCGCTGGTGGGCAGCGCCGTCGGGGCCAAGGACCGATACCAAGTCCGGCGCGCCTCGGTCATGGCGTCGCAATGGGGCGTCGGTGGGGCTCTGGTGCTGGGGGGCACGTTCTTCGTGGCGGGGCCCGCGTTGATCGACCTGATGGCCACAGCGCCCGAGGTGCGGATCGCGGCGCGCGAATACCTGATCTGGGCTGCGCTGGCCCCGGTGATCGGCGTCGCCAGCTGGATGTTCGACGGCATCTATATCGGCGCCACCTGGACCCGCGCCATGCGCACCGCCATGGTCCAGTCGGTGGCGATCTATGTGGTGGCGCTGTTCCTGCTGGTGCCGAGCTTTGGCAATCACGGGCTGTGGGCCGCGCTGATGGTGCTGAACACCGCCCGCGCGGTGACGCTGGGCCTGCGC